>NZ_JBNNTG010000047.1:0-26642 GCF_050278525.1 Peribacillus sp. NPDC096540
GGTGGTTTCAAAGTTGCGGCAACAAGGCTATGAACTTTCTGTTGCGGATTTAATGAATCAACAGACAGCAAGGCTGATCTGCGAAAATATTAAGGAAGTATCAAGAACTTCAGCGGATGTAACATGTACCGATAATAATTGGCTTGAGGATAACCGTGACGGTGATTTGAGGATTGCCATTCAGAAAGAATTGGATTATTATGGAAACAACTATCTTAAAACACGTTGCTTTTCAAATTGCCAATTACTGGCGGGTCAGGAAGTGTTTTTACGTCAAGATACTGAGGCTATCACTAACATAATAAGCATAGAAAGCAGTGCAAGGAGTGTTTATTTGGCAATAAAGAAAATAATCTCCAGACACGGTGCATTAAGAACAAAGCTCAATCAGAAAATGCGTTATTTAGAAGAATACGAATATGCTGATGATTGGGAAATTCCAATTATGAAAGGTAGTTTAGGGTTATTATCTGTTGAAAAGTTCCAAAAAATTGTTAATGAATTAGATTTTCTGGAAGATGGTAAGCTATTATCCAGATTTTTAATTTGTGAAATAGATGAGAATAATTGCTTGGTACTTAGTGCGATTCATCATCTTGTATGGGACGGATTTTCGCAAGATATGTTAAAGACTATGATTTATGAAGCTTTAATGAACAGATTTAACACGCAAAACGAGTATTCTTATATAAATTATTGCAAAATAATTCAAAATCAAGTTAAGAGTTTAGAAATCTCTTGTGAGCAAGAGAGGGAGATTGAAAGATATCTTGAAGTTGCTAAGAAGGCATCTATGTTGAACTCTCGAAGAGACCCTAAAAGAGTTACAAAAATTGATATAAAACTAAATGATTTACAAATTCAGAAATTTAACGAATATCCTAATAAAACAGCAATGGAATTCTTATCAGGGCTTATGTACAGTGATTTATTTGAAAAATTACCTGGAATACCATTTGCCATTATGGAACATAACAGAAACGATCTAAATAAGGAAATGCTGGGATTATCTTTAAATTTGGATTATTTGATATATGATATTAATACCAAAATGCAAGCTCAAGTTCTATTAGCATTAGGCAAAAATAGTGTTGATAAACGTGCAATTACAGAAAAGCTGTTGCTCATATCGCAAAAGTATGGTGTTGATAACATGATAAATCTAATTCCAATCATTAACTATCAAGGAATACTTCATAAATATGCAAGTAAAGATGTCATCTTATTAGAGGAAATTTCTTTAGAAACAGTGGTTGTAGATTGTGAAGACCTCGGAGTTGGAATGCACTTCTACACTCATAACGATATTCTGAGTGCCCGTGTTTCGGGTATTACAATTGAAGAAGGGCTCCTTAAGGATGTCATGAAGAATATTTAATGTTGTATCTTACGCAGAGCAAGTGCACAAAATCTATTTCATTTTTATTTAGGATTTAGCCAGTTGGGTGCATGAAATGCGCAAAACATAAACCCACCTGCTATGTGGGGAGGGAAGGAGGGTTATACCAAGTAAGACAATTCCTAATTGAATAATGAAGCGCTTGTGTAAGTACAAAGGAGTAGAAATCATAAGAAGGACATATGATGCTGGATCATGTGCATATGCTCGTGGCGGTCCCACCCAAAATATCTGAAATATGCACATGATCTAGCAATAAACAATTGGAGTGTAAATTAGACACGCTCTAAATGAAATTAGAAACAAGAAGAGGGCTTATAGTATGAACGAAAATATTTCAAAAAGTATATACCAAAAGAATATAGGCTTACTAATTTTGTCCTGCTTACTTGGTATCGTGACTTCTATTCTGTTTATTGCACTGGCGATTATACTACAAAAATTTATTGATTATTCTATTAACAAAGATATTGAAAATATCGTTGAGTTAACTACTATTTCAGTTATTTTATTGCCTTTAGGTGCAGTGGGAATGTATGTGGGGTATGCTGTTAAAAATTTATATACAAAAAGGGCAACGTTAAACCTGAAAAATACCCTTGTTGAAAATATTTTACGGTTAGATATGAGAAGTTTCAACAAGGAGAGTAATGGAACTTACATATCACGATTGTCAAATGATATAACTATAATTCAAAACGATTATATAAAAGGGACCGTGGAAATATTTGTTCAGCTAGCTATGCTTGTAGGTGGAGTGCTTATGATGTTTATCATTAATTCATTCCTTGCATTGAGTATATTACTCACTTGTATCATTCCACTTGCAGTTTCGAGTATATTTAATAATCGTATGCAAAAAGCACAAGGTGAAGTGGCTGAGCAAAATAAAAGTTATGTATCTTTTATTAAAGATATATTATCTGGAAATCAGGTTGTTAAGAGCTTTAACATCGAAAAAGAGATTTTTGAAAGGGCAAAGGCAAAGGCGAACAAGCAGGAAAAAGCAAAAATGGTATACGAAAATCTGCTGTCACTAATTCTTTCACTTACTGATATTTCAACATTTCTTGTTGCTGTAGTCATATTTATTGTGGGAACTCAGCAGCTAATGAAAGGAGAAATTACAGTAGGAGAGATTATGGCTTTTATTCAATTGTTAAATTGTGTAACAATTCCTATTAATAGACTCATCACTGGTTTTACCAAAAGGCAGGCCAGTCGGGCTATATTAATGAATTTCAATAAAATAGGAGAGGCAAAAACGGATCAAACTCAAAGATTTGATATTCCTAAATTTAGTAATAAAATTTCTTTAAATGGGCTTTCGTTAAGCGTAGATGGGAAAAAAATTTTAGATGATATTAATTTTGAATTTGAATATGGAAAGTCTTATGCAATTGTAGGAACAAGTGGGAGTGGAAAGACAACCTTATTAAAGATGTTGACTGGGTTTTATGATGGGTATGAAGGAAATATCAGGTATGACGGGGTTGATCTTGAGAAAATAAGTGATCAGTCCATTTTCCAAAATGTTAGTTTTATTCATCAGGACTGTTTTATCTTTGATGATACGATTGAACAAAATATAAAATTGTTTCGTGAATGTGACACAGATGAGTTTGAGCAAGTAATAAAGAAGAGTATGTTACAGAAATTGATTAATGACAGAGGCGGCTTTGATGTATTATGTGGAGAAAATGGAATCCATTTTTCAGGTGGGGAAAAACAGAGAATTTCTATAGCAAGAGCACTCCTGAGAAAATCACCTATATTACTTATGGACGAGGCGACTTCAGCGTTGGACAATCAAACAGCTAGTGACCTTGAGTGTATGTTAAGTGAAATGCAGGGCATTACGAGAATTTCCATTACACATAGGCTGGATGAATCAATTCTTAGTGGATATGATGAAATTGTCTTATTGAATAATGGAAAAATTGAAGAACACGGGACGTATCATGAATTAATGGAAGCCAGACAAAGATTTTATGCATTGAGTATGTTGAGTAGACATAATAATGATCTTTTAATAGAAAAGGTATAACTAGTCTTGTATTTTAAATCTCACTGTATGTATAAGTTTGGACTGTTTTATGTTTGTATCAAATTAAAGGGGTGTCGTACGGATGGAGCAAATAGCAGTTGTTGGGTGTGGCGGAATGATCGGTGAAGTCATTTGTAAGAACTTATGTAAAGACTTTATAGTTAAGGGCGGACAGCGGCGTGAACCTACAGCATTATTGAACCTTAATAATTTTAACTACCACTTTTTGGATATTTTCGACTGGGAGAACTTGATTGCATTCTGTACTGATTGTACGGTTGTCATTAATTGTGCAGGACCTGAATTTGTAATTAAAGATAGAGTTGCTCAGGCAGCTATGAAAGTAGGAGCAAAATATGTTGATGCTTCCAATGCTTTATTATTGAATCAGGAGCAAAAGCTAGAGCTTAAAGCTAACGGTGTAAATTACATAGGAGCTGGTTTTTGTCCTGGAATCACAGGGCTACTATTAAAACGAGTGATAAATCATTTACTAGACGAAACTAAGTATGTGAATTGTTATATTGGTGGTGCGGAACATTATACGAAAACTTCTATCTCAGATATATTAATGAGTGGGCATAGTGTAATTGGAAAAACAGACTCTTATTGGAGTGATAATTCTGTTAAAACGGAAAATATAAATATGATGCAGAAAGAATTTGTACCTGAAGTGGATGTCCCTGTCTATAAGAAACCGTATTTAAGTCAAGAGATAATTGATATTCTAGAAGTTAGTTCGGTACAAGAACTTCACTGGTACAATATAGCAGCAAATGATTATATTTTTCGTTTGGCAATGCAATTTTATCAAATGCAGCTTGAGTCTTCGGTTGAAGAAGCCATGAAAAAACTAGACATTAGTTTAGAGGAGCAACCTAAAGAGGAATGGATAGCGTTAGTCATTGATGCTACAGGAGTGAAAAATGGAAAGAATGTTAGGTGCAGATTGAATTTACAAATGGAAACGAGTTCAGAGTTAACGGGTACGGTGGCTGCTGAAATCGCCCGACAAGCTATTTCAAGTAATAGACCTAATGGTATCTACTGGGCTTATGAAGTACTTCCTATAGATTTTATGAATCAATATGTCTTTTCTAATAAACATGATTTTTATGAGGAAAAGTATATTGAAATAAAGAAATGATATTATGCGTACATCCTATACTAATTCGATAGGAGGAGTATATTATGAAAAAGCTTTTACTTAAGAGATTGCCGTTGATCTCACTTGGAGTTATGGCTTATATACTGACAAAATACGCGCAGAACCATCAGGATTGGGCAGAAAAATACAGTAGGTCTGTATATCCGATATTGTCAAAAATAGTAGGATTTTTACCTTCTTGGGTCAAATTTTCTGTTAGTGAATGGCTCGTAGTGTTGGTTGTGATGCTTTTGCTATTTTATATAGTTTATTATGTGCGCAAGGTCATCATGAGTAAAGGTGCACGTAGAATGGTAGTTTATCGTGGAACTCTAGGAATAGTTGCGATCTGTAGCGTGATATATTTTTGTTATACTGTTTTGGGTGGAATAAACTATCATAGATATTCTTTTTTGTCTTATACCGCATATCAAGAGGAGAACTACAGTGATGAGGAACTGGTGAAATTATGTAAGTCACTTGCGGTTGAAATGGAATTGGCAAGGGAAAAGGTAGAGGATACTGATCTTTTGGCTCAAAAATCAGATAATTTTGATTATTATGCACAACACGCAGTTTTGTCGATGCAAATGTTATCAAAGAAATATCCTATTTTGGAGCATTCTTTATATTCAACACCAAAACCAGTGGTGATGTCAAAACTAATGTCGCGTGCAGGGATACATGGTATTTTTGTCCCTTTTACTTTTGAATCCAATATCAATGTTCATGTGCCAGTTTTTTTGGCGCCTGCTACTATGGCACATGAATTGGCACATCAGAGTGGTTTTATGCATGAGGATGAGGCAAATTTTATAGCTTATCTGGCATGTAAGCAGCAGGATGATCCAATTATACTTTACAGTGGTTTTTTTCTAGCGTTTGATTATTCTATATCTGCGCTAAAGAAAGTTGATTCAGATAAGGCGTCTGATATAATGTCCAGTCTGTCCAAGGCGGTGCAGCATGACATAGTACAAAATGAGCAGTATCGGGATAAGTATGAGAGTGTTATTTCAAGTATTTCAAGAATTGTAAATGACTTTTATCTGAAGGCGAATAACCAGGCAGACGGTTTAAATAGTTATAGTGGTATGGTAAATTTGTTGCTGGCAGAGCAGCGAGGAATAGAGAAGTATAATTAAATAAAGTATAAAAATTACTAGGAGCGAAGTTTATTTTTTTGTAAATGTTTCTTTTGAATTTCTATTGTCCGTTTTTGTTACATATGGTTGTATCTTGAATATTTATTGGTCTATATAGTAATTTATAGTGGGCTTTAGTTGAACATAGGAGTGAGTGAAATAAATAAAATAAAAGTATTTCCGATTCCATATGCTGGAGCGTCGGTAAATGTATATTATGAATGGAAAAAACTACTGCCGGATAGATATGAATTGTGTATGAGTGAATTGGCTGGAAGAGGAACTCGATTCAGAGAGCCTTGCTACAAGTCTGTTGGTGAAGCAAGTGAAGATATCGCAAAAAGAATAAGTGAACAATTAAAATATGACGATGAATATGTTATATTTGGACACAGTATGGGAGCCTTATTGACTTATGAGATATATTATAAACTTAAGCAAATGGGAACTAAGGAACCAACCCATCTGTTTTTTTCTGGGCGAAATGCTCCACATATTTCTGAAAAGAGAGATAATATTGAAAATATGACTAATGAAACTTTCTTGCAAACGGTAGAACAATATGGGGGACTTTCAGAGGAATTTTATACAAAAGAGATTATGGATATATTTCTTCCGATTTTGCGAGCAGATTTTATAATATTGGACAATTATAAGTTTCAACCCAAAGCAGAAAAAATAAGTTGTGGAATAAGCGTTTTTTATGCGGATAATGATTTTTCGACTCCTATCAAAAAAATTCAAAAATGGACCGAAGTTGTTGAAGGGAATGCGAAATTTCATAAGTTTAAAGGAGAACATTTTTTTTTAAATAGATATCCTAATGACATTGTAAATTTTATTGTTAAAGATACTCAACCTTTTCGAGGGGATTAAAAAATTGAAGTAATTGATTCCGAAGGAAATGATATAGCATTTCTTACAGCTTCTTTGATGTATGGAGAAAGAATTGGTGCTTCAAAAGTGAAAAAAATGACGATCAGGTATTGAAATTGACAGATTATTAATGTAAATTAAATATAATCAAATTTTAAAATGTTAAGAAAACTTTATAAATGGATCTTATCGAGAGAGGTGGAGGGACTGGCCCGAAGAAACCTCAGCAACCAGCTTAGGCAAAGGTGCTAAATCCAGCAAGCAGAGCTTGATAGATGAGGAGAATGTTTCAAAAAACCTTCTTCTTTGAGAAGGTTTTTTTTTCTTTTCTCTCATACTCATAGAAAACGACAAAAACAGAATTGTTTTTGAGAGAGGGTGTACATATGGATTTTCGTAAAGAATTGAAAGAAAGAATGCTGGTTGGAGAAGGAGCAATGGGAACATTATTATACTCATATGGAATCGATCAATGTTATGAGGAATTAAATTGCACTAATCCTGATCAAATTGAATCCATTCATCGTGCCTATTTAGAAGCAGGTGCTGATATTCTACAATCGAATACTTACGGAGCCAACTTTAATAAATTGAAACGGCATGGTCTTGAAGATGAAGTAAGCCGAATTAACCGTCAGGGAGTTATCCTAGCTAAAAAAGCCGCAAAAGGCAATGCATTTGTATTTGGTACTATAGGGGCTCAGCGAAGTATACGTAAATCGGATTTAAGCATGGAAGAAATAAAGAGAGGTTTTCGTGAGCAGCTATATAGTCTGCTTATAGAAAATCCTGATGGGATTCTCCTTGAAACATTTTATGATTTGGAAGAACTTGAAACCGTGTTGCAAATTGTTAAAAAAGAAACTGGATTGCCAATTATTGCAAATGTATCGATGCATGAATTAGGTAATCTTCAAAATGGGATCCATTTAAATGAAGCATTTCAAAAACTCGAGCAATTAGGTGCTGATGTTGTTGGTGTGAATTGCCGTCTCGGTCCACATCATATGATTCGCGCCTTGGAAGAAGTGACTTTGCCAAAACAAGCTGCTATCGCTATCTATCCAAATGCCAGCCTACCGGATTACGTGGATGGAAGACTAGTTTATAAAGCAGTTCCTGAATATTTTGGCTCAAGTGCCCTTGAGCTTCGTGAGCAGGGTGCCACGATTATCGGTGGGTGTTGTGGAACTACACCACTTCATATTCAATCTGTGAAAAATGCGATTGGGAGTTTAGTTCCAATAGAAGAAAAAATGACGAAAGCCCGTGAAATCGAAATAATTGAAGTGAATCATAGAGAACTGGAACTACCCCTGCATGAACAGGCCAAAACTGAAAGAACGATTCTTGTTGAACTTGATCCGCCGAAAAAATTAGGAATTGAAGGTTTTATGGCTGGTGCGGAGGCATTAAAAAATGCGGGTGTTGATTCGATTACATTAGCTGATAATTCACTTGCTTCGCCGAGGATATCTAATGCGGCGCTGGCCAATTTGTTGAAAAACCAATTAGATGTAAATCCAATGGTGCATATTACGTGCCGTGATCGGAACTTAATTGGCCTTCAGTCACATTTAATGGGACTTCAAACGGTGGGGTTGAACGAGATACTGATTATCACTGGTGATCCTTCAAAAATAGGGGACTTCCCAGGTGCTACTTCAGTCTATGATCTATCATCATTCGACTTAATTAGTATGGTAAAACAATTTAATGAAGGTCTTTCTTATTCCGGTCAAAGCCTAGGTCAACGAGCCAATTTTAAAATAGCGGCTGCCTTTAACCCAAATGTGAAATATTTGAATAAGGCCGTTCAGCGGATGGAAAAGAAGATTGCTTGCGGTGCTCAGTCCTTTTTGACCCAACCGATTTATTCAGTTGATCAGATTGAAGAGGTTTATGAGGCGACAAAACATTTAGATACTCCGATTTTCGTCGGAATCATGCCGTTAACGAGCACACGAAATGCGGAATTTATCCATAACGAAATACCTGGTATTAAATTACCTGATAATGTAAGGCGGGCTATGGCTTTAGCTGGGGATGACCCGATAAAGTCAAGAATGGAAGGTGTAAATATCGCCAGAGAACTGGTGGACGCCGCAAGAGAAAAATTCAAGGGGATTTATTTAATTACACCATTCCTTCGCTATGAAATGACAGCGGAACTTACAAAATATATTAGAGAAGTCGATAGTAAACATACATCAGAGGTGGCAGTACATGAATAAAAAAGCGATTCAAGAACAGTTAAAGTCTAAGATTCTCCTTCTTGATGGGGCAATGGGAACCATGCTACAAGCTGAGGATTTAACAGCAGAGGATTTTGGGGGAGAACAATTCGAGGGGTGTAATGAATATTTATCACTGACGCAACCTGAAATCATCCAAACCATCCATGAAAAATACTTAGCAGCAGGTGCCGATATTATTGAGACAAATACCTTCGGAGCCACGAGCATCGTTCTTGAGGAATACCAAATAAGTACGATTGCTTATAAGCTTAATAAAATTTCAGCTGAACTTGCCGTGAAAGCTTGTGAAAAATATTCAAATGATAAATGGCCAAGATATGTTGCTGGTTCAATGGGGCCAACAACAAAAACACTTTCTGTTACAGGAGGAACCACATTTGATATTTTAACCGATTCTTATGAAGAACAGGCACTCGGTCTATTAGACGGTGGTGTGGACCTGTTGTTAGTAGAAACCTGTCAGGATATGCTTAATGTAAAGGCTGCCTTTTCTGGAATAAAAGCGGCCTTTGCTAAAACAGGGAAAGAAGTGCCTGTCATCATTTCAGGTACAATCGAACCAATGGGTACGACCCTAGCCGGTCAGTCTATTGAAGCGTTCTATTTATCAGTTGAACATATGAAGCCTGTGGCTGTTGGTTTGAACTGTGCAACAGGACCAGAGTTCATGATAGACCATATTCGGACACTTGCAGATATATCAACCAGCGCCATTAGCTGTTATCCGAATGCTGGCCTACCTGATGAAGAAGGTCATTATCATGAATCCCCGACTTCCCTTGCAGAGAAAATGAAGCAATTTGCAGAAAAAGGCTGGGTCAATATCATTGGGGGCTGCTGTGGAACAACACCAGAACATATTAAAGAGCTTTCTAAGGTTCTAGAAGGCGTTCAGCCCCGTGAAATGAGGGAATCAGCACATGGCCATGCCGTATCAGGCATTGAGCCACTTATATATGATGATTCAATGCGTCCCTTGTTCGTCGGTGAGAGAACGAACGTCATCGGATCTCGTAAATTCAAGGAGTTAATTCGTGGGAAGCATTATGAGCCAGCTGCCGAAATAGCTCGTGCTCAGGTGAAGAAAGGCGCCCATGTCATTGATATTTGTCTTGCTGATCCTGATGGTGATGAGCTAGGCGATATGAAGGAATTCGTCGAAGAAGTTGTCAAAAAAGTGAAAGTACCATTAGTCATTGATACTACAGATGAAGCCGTTCTTGAACAGGCTTTAAAGCATTCTCAAGGAAAGTCAATTATTAATTCTATCAACCTTGAAGATGGTGAAGAGCGCTTTGAAAAAATTGTTCCATTCGTTCATCAATACGGTGCTGCCGTTGTGGTAGGAACAATTGACGAGATTGGAATGGCCGTTGATGCTGAACGGAAAATTGAAGTGGCTACCCGCTCTGTGGACTTGCTAGTAAATAAATATGGCCTAAACAAAAGCGACCTCATTTTTGATCCGCTTGTTTTCCCTGTAGGTACGGGAGATGAGCAATATATTGGCTCTGCTTTAGAAACGGTTAAAGGAATTAAGGCAATCAAAGAGAAATTTCCGGAATGCTTAACGATTCTTGGAATTTCAAACGTTTCATTCGGCCTACCATCACGAGGAAGGGAAATTCTAAATGCCGTTTTCTTATATCACTGTACAAAGGCTGGTCTTGACTACGCAATTGTGAATACGGAAAAACTTGAACGTTTTGCTTTGATACCGGAAGAAGAAGTGAAACTGGCCGAAGCACTCCTGTTTAATACCTCTACAGAAACATTAGCTATCTTCACTGAATTTTATCGTGGAAAAAAAGCGGAGAAGAAAGATAATGGTGTTATCCTTCCGTTAAATGAACGTTTAGGTAACTATATTATTGAGGGAACGAAAGAAGGCTTAATTGAAGATTTAAATAAAGCAATTGAGCGAGGGGACGCTCCATTAGAAATCATCAATGGACCATTGATGGATGGGATGAGTGAAGTGGGTAGATTATTTAATGATAATCAGCTCATTGTCGCGGAAGTACTTCAAAGTGCCGAGGCGATGAAGGCTGCTGTCTCACATCTTGAACCACTCATGGAAAATGCTGAAGATAGTGCTAAGAAAGGTAAGATCCTATTAGCGACTGTCAAGGGTGACGTACATGATATTGGTAAAAACCTAGTGGATATCATTCTTTCCAATAATGGCTATGAAGTCATTGACCTTGGAATTAAAGTCGCACCACAACAAATTATTGAAGAGGTCCGAAAACATGAGCCTACTATCATAGGCCTGTCTGGATTACTTGTAAAATCAGCACAGCAAATGGTTTTAACTGCCCAGGATTTAAAACAAGCAGGGATAGATACTCCAATATTAGTGGGGGGAGCAGCATTATCCCGTAAATTCACTGATTTCAAAATTTCACCAGAATATGGTGGTCCTGTATTATATTCCAAAGATGCTATGGATGGCCTGGCCGTCACGAATATTTTACATGATTCAAACAAAAAGGTTGGCTACTTAGAGGAGTTAGTTGAGAAACGGGAAATATCGAAAGCCAATGCGGCAATAGCAGCAACCATGGAAAAACCAGTGCGCAAGCAAACATCAGCCGCTCCGTTAAGCAATGTCCCGGTTCAAAAACCGCGTGACATCAAACGACACGTTTTGAAAAATTATCCATTGGATGTCATCCAACCATATATTAATAGACAAATGTTAATTGGTCATCATTTAGGATTAAAAGGTAAAGTTGCCGAGTTGGTGAAGCAAGGGAATGATAAAGCAATTCAACTGAATGATTTGGTTGATGAGCTAATTGAATTCTTGAAGGCAGAACCAGATTACGGGTTAAACGCTATTTATCAATTTTTCCCTGCTCAAAGTGATGGAGACAAGTTATTCATTTATAATCCGGATAATCATCAGGAAGTATTGGAAACATTTGATTTTCCTAGGCAAGATACAAGTCCGCACCTTTGTTTGGCGGATTTTGCGAAGCCAATTTCTTCCGGGGAAATGGATTATGTTGGTTTCTTCCTCGTTACAGCTGGTAGAGGCATCAGAAAATGGGCAGAACAACTAAAACTTGAAGGTGATTTCTTGAAAAACCATGCTCTTCAATCACTTGCACTTGAAACTGCAGAAGGGTTTGCAGAAAGAATCCACCAATTGATGCGAGATGATCTGGGTATAAGCGATCCTATAGAAATGTCAATGAAAGAGCGGTTCTCAGCTAAGTATACCGGACAAAGGTTTTCATTTGGTTATCCGGCGTGTCCAAATCTTGAAGACCAAGAAAAGCTATTCCGTTTGTTACAACCGCAGGATATTGGAGTAGAATTGACTGAAGGATTCATGATGGAACCAGAAGCTTCTGTTTCAGCTATTGTATTTGCTCATCCTGAAGCGCGTTACTTTAATGTCGATCGATAAGCAGTGAAGAGACAGCGGTATTTTTTACCGCTGTCTTATTGCGCATGAAACCCCTGAATTAGTACACCTTAATGGTCAAAAGGAAGGGGATGCAATATATGAGGAGTCTATTTCGACTATTTCTTTACATAATGGGAGCGTTCGTTATTTTGGTTATGACAGGTGGACCGCCAGTTCAAGTACATGCAACGATTCCGGAAGAAATAACACCGCTTGTAAAAAGTAAAGAAAATCAGAAAATTGCATATTTGACATTCGATGATGGACCGTCTACGAATACGATGGATATTTTAGATATATTAGATCGATATCATGTAAAAGCGACCTTTTTTGTAATAGGTAATGAAGAACCTTACGCAAAACAATGCTATAAAGAAATGATTTCCCGGGGGCATCAAATTGCCCTCCATTCCTATACACATGATTATTCTATTGTTTATCGGTCAACGGAAAGTTTCTTCCAAGATCTAAAAAGGCTTGAAACCATGCTTGAAAAAGAGTATGGGGTAAAGAGCCGGATTGTACGTATACCGGGTGGTTCAAATAATCATCTTAGACATCAGGTTTCAACCAGACCAATCATAAATGAAATTCTTCAACGGTTATCAGAAAAAGGTTATATTTACTTTGATTGGAACATCGATTCAACAGATGGCATCAGTCCGTCAATAAGTGAGCAACAAATCATTACTTCTGTGAAAAGAGGATTGAAAGATCAAAAGCATGTTAATATCTTATTGCATGATATCAATAGTATGAAAAATACGGTAAAAGCATTGCCGGATATTATAGAAAACCTAAAAAGAGAAGGGTATACCTTTGATACGATTGATGAGACAACTCCTAAAATACAATTTAATTGATGAACTCAGTGTTTATATATAGTAAATTAAGGTATAGGAGTAAGAGATTACATGGGAAAGGAAATATCGTTTCTATGATGCCATCATTGTTTTTATCACATGGAACACCTCTATTAGCACTGGAAAAGAACAGTTACACTTCTTTTTTAAAGGAATATATGAAAGCAATGAATAAACCAACTGCAATCGTTATCCTATCAGCTCATTGGGAGAGTAAGGAGCAGTTGATTTCAGCAGTAAGTAAACATGAAGTAATTTATGATTTTGCCGGTTTTCCTGAAGAAATATATCAGGTGACATATCCCGCTTCGGGATGTTTAGAGTTATCCGATAAAATATTAACCTTATTGTCAAAGATAGGTGTATTAGGGGAACTTGATGAAAGGCGTCCGCTCGATCACGGGGCATGGGGACTTCTGCATATTATGTACCCTGAAGCCGATATACCTATCGTATCATTGTCTATTAGTCCTGACCTACCATTTGAGAAGCAATATGAGATCGGCAAAGTATTGGGGGATCTTAAGAAAAGTAATGTCCTTATTATCGGGAGCGGTGGAATTGTCCATAACTTTAACCATATTCAGGAAGATATGAATGTGGCAGAGGGGTGGGCAATCAGTTTTGAGGAATGGGTAGAAGAAAAAATCATGAATTGGGATATGAAGACTTTGGTTAACTATGAACAAATCGCTCCTTATAGTAAAGATGCTGTACCTACAAAAGAGCATTTCATTCCATTAGTCATCGCCATGGGCTCAGGAGATGACAACAAAAAGCCAAAGTTGTTACACAGGACTTTTCAATATGGGAATCTAAGTTTAACAGCTTGGCAGTTTGACTGATTTGAAAGGGTTTTTTGTATGGTAAAATATACCTGGTAATAATCAAAATGCAAAAATACAAAAAACTTTTTTTAGCGAAAAAGGACTTAAATGAGCAATAAAGTCTGTTAAAGGCGGATTATGGCGAATTAAGCAGAAAAATAGTTTCAAAAAGGCTGGATAAAGTGTTTTAACCTTTGGATATTTCGACAAAAACATGTTAATATAACATCTGAAAACGTTTTATCCTTTAAAATTTTATTATTCAATGACCAAAGTTATTTATTATAAATTATATTTTTGGGGAAAAGTTAGAAGAAAGAAATTTGGGGATGGATAAAACGAAATGAAAAAAATTATGAGAAAAATTTGGGGGTTTACAAAATGACCATCAAGGACGCTAAGGCATACGACCCATGGAAAACTTTTTCAGGTCCAAACCTTGGGTATGTCATGGAGCAATACGATCTATTTCAAGCCAATCCGGAAGAAGTAGATCCGGAACTGAGAAACTTTTTTGAAGTATCAGGTCCTCCTTCATTTGATGTATCGGCTGAAATAACTATCGGAAATGCACCAACTGTACAAACTGGAGAAGTTCTTCCAATGAAGAAAATAATGTCTGCAGTAAAATTAGCGGAAAATATCCGTGCATATGGACATCTAGCTGCAAATATTTATCCTTTAAAAGAAGAAGCATTAGACACGGAACAAATTCACTTCGAAAAATATGGGTTGACTGCAGATGATTTAAGAAAAATCCCGGCTGACTTTATTTGTCCCGAATCACCTAATGATGTGAAAGACGGATACGAAGCCGTACAATACCTAAAACAACTTTATACAAAAACGATAGCCTTTGAATTTCACCATGTTAATGACCTGGATGAAAAGCAATGGCTTACAGATATGGTCGAATCCGGAAACATGTTCCCGGAAGTGGCTAAAGATAAAAAAGCATTATTACTTAAACGCTTGAATGAAGTTGAAGGTTTCGAAAAATTCCTTCATCGCACATATGTAGGGCAAAAACGTTTCTCTATTGAAGGACTAGATACTTTAGTTCCGATTTTAGATGAAATGATTTCACAGACTGTTCAAAATGGAACTGGAAATGTAAATATTGCGATGGCTCACCGAGGACGTTTAAATGTACTTGCACATGTTCTAGGAAAACCATATGAGGTTATTTTTTCAGAATTCCAGCATTCACCTAATAAAGATTTAGTTCCTTCCGAAGGTTCAACCGGCATTAACTACGGATGGACAGGAGATGTTAAATACCATTTAGGTCTGGATAAACAAATTACTAAATCAAATATACAAAAAGCAAGAATTACTCTTGCCAATAACCCAAGTCACTTGGAAGTAGTTGGTCCGATTGTGGAAGGGTATTCTCGTGCGGCCCAAGAAGACCGTACAGAAAAAGGTTTCCCGGTTCAAGATATTTCTAAATCACTTGCAATCTTGATTCATGGTGATGCAGCATTCCCTGGTGAAGGGATTGTACCAGAAACGTTTAACTTAAGCCGTCTGCGCGGTTACCAAGTTGGCGGAGCTATTCATATCATCGCTAATAACATGATTGGTTTTACAACGGAAAGCGAAGATTCACGCTCAACTAAATATGCTAGTGACTTGGCTAAAGGCTTTGAAGTGCCTATCGTGCATGTGAATGCTGACGATCCAGAAGCATGTATGGCTGCAGTAAACCTTGCTAACCAATATCGCGAAAAATATAATAAAGATTTCTTGATCGATTTAATCGGTTACAGACGTTTCGGTCATAATGAAATGGATGAGCCATTGGTAACTCAACCTGAAATGTATGCATTGATTCACAAGCATCCAACAGTTAAAGAACTTTATGGTAAAAAACTCATTCAATCTGGCGAGTTTACAGAAGATGAAGTTAAAACAGTAGCAGAGCAAGTAGATACAAAGCTGGCAGATGCTTATGCGAGAATTTCTGGAAATAAACCGGAAGCAACAAAAGAATGTAATCCGCCGGGCATTATTGAAAAAGGACTTCCTACTATTGATACAGCTGTATCAAAAGGAGAACTTGTTTCAATTAATGAAGAACTTGTTAAATGGCCAGAAGGATTTACACCTAATAAAAAATTAGGAAAAATCTTATCACGTCGCTTAGATTCATTCGCAGATGACGGTAAAATTGACTGGGCTCATGCTGAAACCCTAGCATTTGCATCCATTTTGAATGACGGTACTCCAATTCGTCTAACTGGACAAGATTCAGAGCGTGGAACATTCGCACAGCGTAACATTATGTTGCATGACAGTGTTAATGGAAAAACATATTCACCACTTCACACACTTGAAAATGCTAAAGCTTCTTTCGCTGTTCATAACAGCCCGCTTACTGAAACAGCAGTTCTAGCGTATGAATATGGTTATAATGTATTCGCTCCTGAAACACTTGTACTTTGGGAAGGTCAATTCGGTGACTTTGCTAATACAGCCCAAGTAATCTTTGACCAATTTATCGCGGCAGGCCGTGCAAAATGGGGTCAAAGATCAGGTCTTGTTATGCTGCTTCCACACGGATATGAAGGACAGGGACCTGAGCATTCAAGTGCCCGCTTGGAACGTTTCCTTCAATTAGCAGCTGAAAACAACTGGACAGTTGCTAACTTAAGTTCTGCAGCTCAATACTTCCATATCCTTAGAAGACAAGCTAAGATACTGGAACAAGAGCAAGTACGTCCACTTGTCATAATGACACCGAAGAGTATGCTTCGTAATCAGGTGATGGCTTCTACAGCTGAAGAATTCAGTGAAGGTAGTTTTAAATCATTCGTTGAAACAAAAGCATTGGGTAAAAAACCAAAAGCAGTAGAGCGCATTGTTTTCGCAACAGGTAAACTGGTTGTTGAACTTCGTGAAAAAGCTGCAGCTGAAAAAAATACGGATTGGTTGCAAATCATCAGTATCGAAGAGATTTATCCATTCCCGTTCACTGGCGTTCAAGAAGCATTGAAAAAATATACGAACCTAAAAGAAATCTTCTGGGCTCAAGAAGAACCGAAAAACATGGGAGCTTGGACATTTGTTGAACCTCGTTTAAATGCAGCGGCACCAGGTAACCTTTCTGTAACATATATCGGCAGAAAACGCAGATCAAGTCCGGCTGAGGGAGATCCACTAGTCCATAAAAACGAACAACAACGGATTATGACTCAAGCAATAACACGCAATAATGAGGGGGAGAAATAAAATGGCTGAAGTAAAAGTACCTGAATTAGCAGAATCAATTTCTGAAGGATCTATTGCGCAATGGTTGAAACAACCAGGTGACCGTGTTGAAAAAGGTGAATATGTCCTTGAACTGGAAACTGATAAAGTAAACGTAGAAATCATTTCAGATTATACTGGTACGCTTATGGAACTTTTAGCGGAAGAAGGCGATACAGTCCAAGTTGGACAAGCTATCGCTATCGTTGATGAAAATGGAACAGCAGCAGCTCCAAAGGCGGAAGCTCCTAAGACTGAAGAAGCGAAAGCAGAACCAGTTAAAGTGGAACAAGCGGCTCCTGCTCAAGAAGCTCCTAAAGCAGAAACGAAAGAAGCATCTTCAACTTCAACTCAGCAAGTTATTGCTTCACCAGCTGCAAGGAAATTGGCTCGTGAAAAAGGAATTGACTTAACTCAAGTGCCTGTTGTCGATCCACTAGGTCGTGTACGTGTACAAGACGTTGAAGCAGCAAGTAATGCACCTGCACCTGTAGCAGCTCCTAAGCAAGCTGCTCCTGCAGCTAAACAAGCATCGGCTCCTGCAGAAGTGAATGATGACCGAATCGAAGTAGTCAAAATGACTCGCCGTCGTCAAACAATCGCTAAACGTCTAGTTCAAGTTCAATCTGAAGCAGCCATGCTTACAACTTTCAACGAAGTCGATCTTTCTGCTGTTATGAAATTACGTAGCCGTCATAAAGATTCTTTCGTTAAAGCTAATGATGTTAAACTTGGTTTTATGTCATTCTTTACTAAAGCTGTTATTGGCGCATTGAAAAAGTATCCATTATTGAATGCTGAAATCAAAGGCGACCATATTCTGAAAAAGAACTTCTATGATATCGGTGTAGCTGTATCCACTGATGAAGGTCTAGTTGTTCCAGTAGTAAGAGATGCTGACCGTAAAAGCTTTGCTGAAATCGAACAAAACATTTCAGATTTAGCTGTTAAAGCACGTAACAACAAATTAGGACTTTCAGATTTATCTGGTGGTACTTTTACAATTACAAACGGAGGAACTTTCGGTTCCCTACTTTCTACACCAATTTTAAATGCACCACAAGTTGGTATCCTAGGAATGCATACAATTAAGACACGTCCAATCGCTGTTGGAGATCAAATCGAAAACAGACCAATGATGTATCTTGCATTATCGTATGATCACCGCATCGTTGATGGAAAAGAAGCAGTTGGTTTCTTAGTAGCGATCAAGGATATGCTTGAAGATCCAGAACAACTTTTACTTCAAGGTTAATAAGTAAAATTATTAAACCCCTCTGTCATCATGACAGAGGGGTTTTTTTGATACATGAAAATAAATACCTATTTTCATAGGGAAGAACCGCCGTAATAGGAAATGAAAATTCTTGAAAGGGTAAATAAAAAATCTATAATGCTTAAATAGATAGTGATTTTGATTTTAATCTTAAAAAAATGAATGTTTCTGGATGAATTGATGATTAATCGTGAATGAGTTTGAATAAATTTAAACGTTTATGATTGATTATTCTATCTTTTTCATATATGATGATGGTAATAAACTGGAGGTGGGCGAATTGTTGACAACAGAAAGACACCAGTTCATCTTATCGCTTCTTAAGGAACAAGGAACGATTAAGTTGCAGGAGCTTGTAGATCTGTTACATGCATCAGAATCGACCATTCGAAGAGATTTAGTGCAGCTCGAAGAAATGAAGGTCTTGAAACGTGTGCATGGCGGAGCGGCATTACTTCAAAGAAAAGGCCTTGAACCTACAACAATGGAAAAGCAAAATAAAGCAATAGTTGAAAAACAACTTATAGCCAAGTTAGGATCATCGTTTATTGAGAAGAATGATTGTATATATCTTGATGCAGGTACGACCATCTCGGAAATGATTCCCTATTTAAAAGATAAAAATGTAACGGTCTTAACAAATGGCCTTATGCATATTCCAAAATTGATTGAACTAGAAATCAAAACTGTTTTAGTAGGTGGCACCATTAAATTCTCCACTAATGCAGTTGTAGGCAGCACCGCTGTACAGTTTCTATACGAATATCGCTTTGATAAATGTTTCTTAGGTATGAATGGTATTCATCAAGAAATGGGTTTCACTACTCCAGACCCTGAGGAAGCTTTGTTGAAGAAAATAGCATTACGACTCTCTAACGAAAGTTACGTGCTTGCTGACAGTTCTAAATTGAATGAAGTTACTTTCGCTAAAGTTGCGGATGTAAGCGATGCCATAATCCTAACAGATAGGAATAATGAAGAGGCTATTGCTCAACTCCAAAAAAATCCTAAGATAAAGGTTGTGACTATTTAATGATTTACACAGTAACACTCAACCCATCCATCGATTATCTGGTTGAGGTGGAAAACTTTCAAATGGGCAAGGTGAATCGAACAAGTTATGATGCTAAATTTCCTGGCGGGAAAGGAATTAATGTTTCCCGGGTGCTGAAAAGACTTGGAAATGATTCAACAGCTTTTGGTTTCATCGGCGGACAAACTGGAGAGTTTGTAAAAAGGTATTTAAGACAAGAAGAGATTTTTACGGACTTTACAGAGATATCAGGAGATACCAGAATCAACATTAAGTTGAAAACTGGAATGGAGACGGAAATTAATAGCCAAGGACCAGTTATTTCAAAGGCGAATTATCAACAGTTATTTGGTCAAATCGAACAGCTGGAAAACAACGATATTCTTGTTTTATCAGGAAGTATTCCATCAAGCGTTCCTTCTGATGTATACGAATCTATGGCTAAAACGTGTTCAGATAAGGGCATTAAATTGGTAGTGGATACGAGTGGAAAAGAGTTGTTGAACGTACTTCAACATCGACCCTTTCTTATTAAGCCTAATCATCATGAACTAGGTGAGCTTTTCTCTACTGAAATTAAAAATGTTGAGGATGCAAGCAAATACGGATCTAAATTGGTTGAATCCGGTGCTCAGCACGTAATAGTTTCAATGGCAGGAAGCGGTGCTGTACTTTGCACGGATGGCGATTCATATACCGCTAATGTTCCAAAAGGAAAAGTTATAAACTCGGTGGGTGCCGGTGATTCCATGGTGGCTGGGTTTATTGGAACATATGAAAAAACAGAGGATATTTTCTCTTCTTTTTGTTTCAGTCTTGCATCAGGAAGTGCTACAGCCTTTTCATCCGATCTCTGTACATTGGATAAAATCGAAGAATTATTACCGCAAATTGAAATAAATAAGATAAGTGGGGGCTAACTCTATGAAAATTACAGACTTGTTAAAATTAGATACAATTATTATCGACTTACAAAGTGATACAAAGCAAGCTGTTATTGATGAATTGTCCGGGAAGTTAGCCAAAGCCGACAAATTAAATGATGAAAATACTTTCAAAGCAGCCATTTTAAAACGTGAAGAACAAAGCACCACAGGGATTGGTGAGGGAATAGCTATTCCACACGCAAAAACAAGTGCTGTGAAAACACCGGCTATCTGTTTCGGTAAATCGGTATCAGGTATTGATTATGAGTCACTTGATGGTCAGCCAGCACATCTATTTTTTATGATTGCAGCGAGCGAAGGGGCCAATACAGACCACTTAGAGACACTCTCCCGGCTTTCTTCATTACTAATGGATATTAACTTCAGGTCCCGTCTGATTTCTGCTACTTCCAAAGAGGAAGTGCTAGGCATAATCAATCAAAAAGAACAGGAAGCAGATGAAGAAGAAAGAGAAGAACAAGAAGAACAACGATCAAGTGCCACTGCTATATGTACCAAAGGAAAAGTTCTTGCCGTTACAGCTTGTCCAACCGGGATTGCCCATACTTATATGGCGGCCGATGCCTTGAAGGCGAAGGCAAAAGAAATGGGAATCGATTTCAAAGTAGAGACAAATGGTTCAACGGGAATCAAAAATGGGTTAACAGCTAAAGATATTGCAGATGCTGATGCGATTATTGTTGCTGCGGATAAGCAGGTGGAGATGGATCGTTTTAATGGAAAACATGTCATTATCGTCCCAGTTGCCCATGGTATTAGGAAGCCCGAAGAACTGCTAAATCGGGCCATGAATCAGGATACACCAGTTTATAAAGGAACCGGGAATGAAAGAAGTGAGGATGGTGATTCATCAAAAGGTGGGCTTGGGATTTACAAGCATTTAATGAACGGTGTAAGTAATATGCTTCCATTCGTTGTAGGAGGCGGAATCTTGGTTGCGCTTTCTTTCTTTTTTGGAATTGAAGCAGCAGATCCAACAAAGCCGGAATTTAATCCCATTGCCAAAGCATTAAGTGATATTGGCGGAGGGGCTAGCGGTGCCTTCTTCTTGCTTGTCCCTGTACTTGCCGGTTTCATTGCCTCAAGTATCGCCAATCGTCCAGGTTTTGCTCCTGGTATGGTTGGAGGGTTATTGGCAGCACAAGCTAATGCTGGTTTTCTAGGTGGTCTAATTGCTGGTTTTCTTGCCGGATATGTCGTTTTATTATTGAAAAAATTGTTTTCCAAGTTGCCACAGAACTTCGAAGGGATTAAGCCAGTTTTACTTTATCCTGTATTCGGCATGTTAATTACAGGCTTAATCATGATATTTGTAATAAATGAGCCAGTAACCGCAGTTAACATAGGCTTAACCAACTGGCTACAAGGTTTATCAGGTACGAATGCTATTTTGCTTGGATTGATTCTAGGAGGTATGATGGCTGTAGATATGGGTGGACCCCTGAATAAAGCCGCTTTCACTTTCGGACTTGCAGCTATTGAAGCTCAAAGTTTCGGGCCTCATGCTGCCGTAATGGCAGGTGGAATGGTACCTCCTCTCGGAATTGCCTTTGCGACTACATTCTTTAAAAGTAAATTCAGTGAAATGGAAAGAAAGTCTGGATTTACTAATTACTTTATGGGTGCATCATTCATTACAGAAGGAGCAATTCCTTTTGCGGCGGCTGACCCTTTAAGAGTTATCGTAAGCAGTGTAATCGGGGCTGCAACAGCTGGTGCACTGTCGATGGCTTTTAACGTCACTCTTCCGGCACCACATGGCGGTATATTTGTTATCCCGCTAGTCAATCATCCATTTCGCTATATGCTGGCAATATTAATTGGATCTCTTATTACTGCGTTTATATTGGGAATCTGGAAAAAGAAACAGAAATAAATCACGAAAAAAAGCGGGTTCAATAATCATTGAACCCGCTTTTTTCATATCCACTCTAAAATTTCAATTCGATTACCAAAGGGGTCGGATACATAAATTCGATTTGCTCCTGGTAGCTTTTTATCTTCAATAAAAGGTATATGATTACTTATTAGATGTTGTTTAAGTTCTACTAGATTTTCAACTTCTAGAGCTGGATGGGCTTTCCGTGCTGGAATAAAATGATCTTCGGTTCCAATATGAATTTGGATCGATCCAGATTTAAACCATACTCCTCCATTGGACTTTAATGTTTCAGGCTTATCAATTTCCTGAAACTTTAAAACATTAGTGAAAAACTTCCTTGCTATCTCTTCTGTATTTTTAGGAGATGCTAATTGGAAATGATCGATGGATTTAAAATTAAAGCTCATCTTAATACGCCTCCTTGTTCCTTATATATCCAATTTTAATGTAATACTGCTAATAAGAACAGATTAATCTATTTATTAATATCGATAAGTTATTCCTATTTTTACTAGTTAATTCTGCATAATTAAACGAACAAAAGCATGTTTTCAAATGTTTATGGGTATGTGTATAAAAAGTTATTAAAGGAGTGGAACGTTCATGCTGAAGAAAAATTCATTAAAAACTACTAAAAGGGATGATATGATTGAAGTTACAACAGAAGTGCAGGCATTTATCACGGAAACTGGTATTCAAGAGGGCATAGCTCTTGTATATTGTTCACATACTACTGCTGGAATCACGATTAATGAAAATGCAGATCCAGACGTCAAAAAGGATATGCTTAGGAGGCTGGACGAGCAATATCCATGGAATCATACTCTGGATCTACATATGGAAGGGAATACTGCAGCCCATTTGAAATCGAGTACGGTAGGTTCGTCACAACATGTGATTATTCATAAAGGAAGTTTGATTCTGGGTACATGGCAGGGTCTTTATTTTTGTGAATTCGATGGTCCTAGAGAGAGGCAGTACTTTATCAAATTGACTAATTAAGGCTAGGAATAGTCAGGTAAGGGTAAAATAGGAGGAATCAGATTGGATGATGTTTGGATTAAAGGAAGAAATGTAGTATTGAGAAACGTAAAAAAAGATGATTTAAAAATTTTGTGGAGCTTAAAGTATGGGGAAGAGAATCCAGAGTGGAAAAAATGGGATGCACCATATTATCCTCACGAACTCATTGATTTTAATACGTATATCGAAAAAGAAGAGAAACATCGGTACTATGATGAGAAAATGGGTGTATACTCCGAGTTAATATTGGAAAAAGATCATCAAATAATCGGAACAATTGTATATTATTGGGAACATGAACCATCGCGTTGGCTTGAAATCGGCATTACTATTTTTGAGACCAATTATTGGAATGGCGGATATGGCACGGAAGCCATAAAGTTGTTTATCACCTATTTATTTGAAAACATTGAAATCGAACGGGTTGGACTGACGACCTGGTCAGGAAATGAGCGGATGATGGCTGTTGCATTAAAAGTAGGTATGCAGATTGAAGGAAGAATGAGGAAATGCTGTTATTTTGATGGTTATTATTACGATTCCATAAGGATGGGCATTTTACGGGAAGAATGGGAATCCCTTCAAATAAATAATTAGGCGGACTTGAAGTTAAATAAAAATTCAAAGTGTGTAATATTTTACCTGGATTCCCTTGGAAATAATTTATCACTGTTTTCTCCAATTGGGTCTGTTATCCTAGGTAGATGCTTAACAAGGAGGTTACAGGATGAAATTATCAGCATTATTACCAGTGATAATAACTCTAAGCGTCATCGTACTTGGAATAGCATTCCCTTATGGAACCACAAGTAAAGCTTCTAATGGCGCAAAAAAACATGTCATTAAGCAAGGTGAATCGATATGGGATATTGCGAAGCAATACGGAGTCCCAATTGGTACGTTAAAAGAAGTCAATCATAATGAAAATAATGTTGCCGAACCAGGTAAAACATTGATTATTCCTCATGTAATGAGTGAAAATGATAAAGATCTATTAGCTAGGCTGGTGCATGCTGAAGCAAAAGGAGAGCCATACCGAGGAAAGGTGGAAGTTGCTGGAGTTGTTTTGAATCGCCTAGATAGCAATGAATTCCCCGATACGATCCGTGAAGTGATTTATCAAAAAAATCAATTCTCCCCAGTTGGTGATGGTAGTATTAATAAAGCAGCAGGAGCCGATGCTAAGAGAGCTGTAAATGAAGCTATAGCGATCCATGGCTACACAAATGATGCATTGTATTTCTGGAACCCAAGTATATCGGACAGCGAATGGATGAAACAATTGGAGGTAATCAAAATTATTGGCGGCCACCATTTTGCCATTTAGCTTAAATTTTCAAGGACCGGCTCACCATTTAATGGAGCCGGTCTTTTTTTATCTATACCGGCTACAGTTAGCCGATGGTTGGTGGTGGAACGACTGGTGAAAAATCTTTTTCTTGATAATTAAATATATATATTAGTCAAAGATTAAATTACTTTTCTATATTGCTTTGAAGAACTGATGTATAATTGAGAAGAATTTCAAAACAATAATTTTTTCTAAGATTAAGGAGCTGTAACATGGCTAATACACATGTTTATACAAAAAAAGAAGAAGTGGTCAATGCAATTACGCATGGAGTAGGTGTCTTGTTAAGTATTGCTGCTCTTGTGTTTTTAATAATTTTCTCAGTTCAGAAAGGGTCGGCCTGGCATGTAGTGATTTCAGTCATTTATGGGGTTTCCATGCTACTCTTATATGTTTCTTCAACTTTAGTTCATAGCTTTCCAGCAGGGAAAACGAAGGACATATTTGAAATCTTTGATCATTCAGCTATTTATCTCTTTATAGCAGGAACGTACACGCCTATTATGCTGCTTGTAATCCAAGGGACACTAGGCTGGACACTGCTTGGAATTGTATGGGGAGTTGCAATAATAGGCGTTGTATTCAAAGCTTTCTTTGTGAAGAAGTTTCTTTTCCTTTCAACCATTCTTTATATCGCGATGGGGTGGATGATTGTTATTGTATGGGGTCCACTTTCAGCAGCAATGCCTTCTACAGGTATCCAGCTACTGGTTGCAGGGGGATTGCTTTATACGTTTGGGGCTGTCTTTTATGTTTGGCGCGGTTTTCCCTTTCATCATGCTGTTTGGCATCTATTTGTGCTTGCAGGCTCTGTTGCGCACTTCTTTGCTGTATTGTTTTATATCATTCCGCTTTAATCTTAGAAAGAATTTATTCTTTAATCTGCTCTGGCTTATGACACTTGGAAGAGTATGCAGGTTTTAATTGCATTCTTTTAAAAGTACTATCAGTCCCATTTGCAGCCATGCTTGTTTTGGCTGGATGCGGGGAAGATAATGATGAAGTTAAGAATCCATCGGTTGAGGAAAATGAAAACCAAGCAGAAACCATTCCAGAAACAGGAACGGACAATAATGAAAAGCTGCCTTTTACTTTTAAGGATTTTCAATTAGAAGTTGACTATGCAGGTAAGGACAACGAATATGATGCGATGGGAGCCCAAACAGAAGCTTCTATTGACGACCAATTAAATAAACACGAAGTCCACGGTGATGAAGCAATGGAAGAGTTAACGCCGATATTAGAAAAGTTGACTTTTACCAAAGATTCTTCTGATGATGAGGTCATTCAGGATGTAATGAAGGCTTTTAATTTGAAAGATGATTATGAAGAATTCTACTTAGAAGTGACTTACGATGATGGTACGAAAAAAGAATATAAAGTGAATAATAAATAACTCAATATTAAGTACATGATCCTACCTGAAATAGTATTTATTTTTGTCCATTATAGTAGCAAGTTCTTGCTTCTTCAATAGTTGTCAAAACACTATTACTATAGTAAAATGATTACGGTTAGCAAAGGGGTTAACATACAATTGCTATTTATATTCGGACTTATGGGGATAGGACCGCAATAATTACTTGTAAAAAAAGATTCTTTTTTTCAGAAAGAGTCTTTTTTTTTCCTTCTTTTAACTTCAAAAAACTTGACCAAGATGTATTATTTGCGACTTACTTGAAATAGTATTTAGTAGAAATTTAACAGACAGGAACTTCAAGAATTCAAGGGTTTAAAAGATTGTGGATATGATATTATTCTTTTTTTAAAATGTAAGAGAGGATACCACATTTGTGGTATCCTCAGTTTGTCGACAAAAGGGGTTCGGAATGTTTTAATTCCGAACCCCTTTTGATATTTTCTTGGAATTTTGCTCAAGATTAAGAGCTTTGGTCTCT
>NZ_JBNNTG010000048.1:0-24608 GCF_050278525.1 Peribacillus sp. NPDC096540
AATGTTTGACTTGCTCATTTTGCTTTTTTAATAGTGTGTGCTCACTTAAAAATTAACGTTGGCGCTTTGTTTTGTTCAGTTTTCAAAGAGCAATATGATCACCGCTATGTTAGCGACTTCATTATCATAACACCTATCATACAACATGTCAACAACAAGTTTCTTTTTTTCTTCTTGCCGTTGTTGTCTCAAGCGGTGTATTTAATATAATAGCACCTCCATAAAGACAAGTCAATTTAATTTTGAATATTTCTTTTTCATAGACCCCAACCTTCTTCTATATATATAGAAACTCCATATCATCCATTAATGGTAAATAGGTTAAATATACGGTTTACATAGCCTATCATTCCTCTTACCCTTACTGACAAGACTTATATTGTTATTCTGGATAAATTGAAACAGGGGGCAACTTATTACTATTGCCCCCTGTTTCATAACACTTATTTATTGAAAGAAATAATGTTATCTTCTTCTTTATCTACTTTTCCGTTCTTTTCAATCTTCACGCTTTCTCCTTCAGAAAGGTTCGTAAATACGATTGGCGTGATTATAGAAGTGGCATTATTTTTGACATACTCAATATCCACTTTTAGTAACGGCTGTCCGCTTGTCACCTTATCTCCTTGAGCGACAAGTGCTTCAAAGCCTTGACCTTCTAATTTAACTGTATCTATTCCCACATGTATTAAGATTTCACGTCCTGCATCAGAAACAATGCCTATTGCATGTTTAGTCGGGAACAGATTAACGATCGTTCCATCTACAGGTGAAACAATTAGCCCATCCTCCGGTACGATTGCAAAGCCATCACCCATCATTTTTTCAGCAAAAACCGCGTCAGGTACTTCGGTAATCGGCTTGATTTCTCCTTTAATAGGTGAAATAAAGTTCTCTGAACCAGTATCTGTTTGTAATGGTTTCGGAACAATGTCCTCAATTTGGTCCTCTACACCCTTTTCAGGAGACTCTTCAACTTTTCGAGGTCTTTTTCCATCAATTATATCTTTCATTTGTCCTTTAATTGTTTCAGAACGAGGACCGAAAATGGCCTGGATGTTATTCCCGACTTCTAGTACCCCTGCTGCACCAAGTTTCTTCAATCTATTTTTATCAACGTTATCAATGTTATTTACTGACACACGCAGGCGGGTGATACATGCATCTAAGTGTGCAATGTTTTCTTTTCCGCCCATTGCATCCAAGATATCTCCAGGCAGACTTCCCGCTGTACTTGTAGACCCCTCTTCTCCATCCTCTTCTTCCACTTCACGACCCGGAGTTTTAAGGTTAAACTTCCTAATCGCAAATCGGAATCCAAAGTAATAGATAAGCGCAAAGACTAATCCAACCGGAATAACAATCCAAGCATTCGTTTGAGGATTAATCAAACCGAACAATACGTAGTCAATTAAACCACCCGAGAATGTCATCCCGATTTTCACATCTAGTAAATGCATAGTCATGAAAGAAAGACCAGCAAACAAACAATGAATACCGAAAAGTACCGGTGCTACAAATAAGAACGCAAATTCAAGAGGTTCTGTAATCCCAGTCAAGAACGATGTAAGTGCAGCCGAAGCCATTAAGCCACCAACTATTTTCTTCCGTTCCGGTCGAGCTTCATGATAAATAGCTAAAGCAGCTGCTGGCAACCCGAACATCATAAATGGATACTTACCAGTCATAAAGGTCCCTGCTGTTAAATTCTGTACTCCATCTTTAATTTGAGCCATGAAGATGGCTTGGTCTCCTCTGACTGGATTGCCCCCACCTTGAGGAATATAACTGCCAAATTCAAACCAGAATGGGGAATAGAAAATATGATGCAATCCAAACGGAATTAACGCCCGTTCTACCACTCCGAACACAAATGCTCCAAGAGTTAGGTTAGCACCCAACATATTTTCCGAAAATGCATTTAACCCTGATTGTATCGTCGGCCAAACCAAAATCATTAATAACCCAAGAATAACTGCGCTTGCAGCTGTTGCAATGGGTACAAAACGTTTACCGGCAAAGAATCCCAAATAAGAAGGAAGTTCAATTTCATAAAATTTATTATACATAATAGCAGCCATGACACCGACAATAATACCGCCGAAGACACCCGTCCCCAACGTCGGAATTCCAAGAACGTTACTATACACCGCACCATTGTTCTCAATGTCTGTAGCATCAATTCCAAGAACCGTTCCCATAGTTACATTCATAATCAAGAACCCGATGATCGCTGCCAGCCCGGCAACACCATCTCCACCAGCTAACCCAATTGCGACCCCCACAGCAAACAATAGCGGAAGATTCCCAAAAATAATATTTCCGGCATTCTCCATTACCGATGCGACCATTTCTACTCCGCCACTCGCAAGAAACGGAGCGATATCCAACAAAGTCTCGTTTTGCAACGCATTACCAAACGCAAGCAAAATTCCGGCCGCTGGCAAAATTGCTACAGGAAGCATCAAAGCTTTTCCGATTTTTTGCAAAACGCCAAACAACTTCTTAAACATAGGTTTTCCTCCTCTATACTGTTTTTAGGCTAATAAAAACGTTTACATTATAATGACTGAATTCACCCTCTTACGCAGCCGATTTCAGAATACAAAAAAGGCATAAGCAAAGATAGGATTGAAATGAAAATTCAGGTATATAATACCCTCTTTCAGATCAATCATTCTCCTCACTTATGCCTGATCGAATCAGTAACACGTAAGTTAATGTTTTTATTTTATTTTCTTTTGTAATCGTTGAATATGCATCGTTAGATAGACAGCTTCAGCATCAAAAACCGGTTTGCCTAATTTCTGTTGCATAATTTTTATTAGCTTCCATGCAATATTGTAACACAATGGATATTCTTCTTTCAATAGCAATGCCATTTTTTCAGGTTCGTCTACCTCTTCTTCTGCCATTACACGGTCTATCATGAATCTTAAATGACGAATCAGGCGTGTATAATCGACGCTATCCTTATTAATTTGTATTTCCAACTGTTCTTCAACGACTTGGATAAGATGAAAAATTAGTTGCGAATACTGATTAACTTCCGATAAGTCTTTATTCGCTATTGCACTATGAATATGAAGCGTAATAAAACCAATTTCACCTTGCGGAAGTCCTATACCTGTCTTATCTTCGATTAGGTCAATTACATCAACAGCAATATCATGTTCAAAAGGATAGAGGGTTATCGTTTCTTTTAAGAATGGGTTTTTAATAGTCATTCCTTGTGAAACACGTTGAAGGGCGAACAGTAAATGATCGGTTAATCCGACATGTATATGTTCATTAAGTTTCCCTGACACACGATTGTTAATAAGATGAATGGATTCTATTATTGCTGCTTGCAGATTTTGATCAATCTTTGGCAAAAGCTTTTTGTAACTTTCCTGTTCTTTCACATTTTTTAAAACAAACGTTTTCTCTGCAAGATCTGGACTTAATTCTTCACCTTTCTTTCGGTTGAATCCTAAGCCCTTTCCAATCGAAACGACCTCACCATACGACGAATGAGTGGCAATCACCACGTTATTGTTCAAAACCTTTTCAACGATAAAACCATTCATTATTCTCCCTCATTTTTTCGAAAAATCATCCATATGTCCTATCAGGATAAAGTACTTGGTAATTTTACTATACACGAATTGGTCTTTCCCTTACAACATGAAAAAAAGGCCCCGTAAAAGGGACCCTTCTTACTTGCTCTTATTATTACTTCAAGAAAATAAAGTATAGAAGGAAGACGACTCCAAGACCCCACATAATTGGATGAACTTCTTTCGCTCTCCCTTTCATTGACATCGTGATGGGATAGAAGATGAAACCACAAGCAATCCCTGTTGCAATTGAATAAGTCATAGGCATCATAATAACTGTGAAGAAGGCTGGTACTGCCACTTCAAACTTATGCCAATCAATGTTTTTAAGTGAAGATGCCATTAATACGCCCACTATGACCAATGCTGGCGCAGTTACCGCTGAAGTCACAACGGAAAGAAGCGGGAAGAAGAAAAGGGATAGGACAAATAGCAAACCTGTAACCACAGCTGCAAAACCGCTTCGGGCACCAGCAGCGACACCCGATGTTGACTCTACATAAGATGTTGTAGTGGATGTTCCTAGAATTGCACCTGAAACGATGGATAGAGAATCAGCAAGCAACCCTTTACCTACTCTTGGAAGAATATTATCCTTCATCAAACCTGCTTGCTGAGCAACAGCCACTAATGTACCAGCTGTATCAAAGAAAGCTACAAATAAGAAGGTTAAAATAACGATTAACATTTGACCAGTGAAAAGCTCACCTGGATTTCCGAAAGCATCAAACGCAACTCCAAATGTTGGTGCAATGCTTGGTACTGCCCCAATTATTTTATCTGGAACCGGCACTTGTCCAAATATCATTCCTGCGATAGCCGTAATGACCATCCCTATGAACACGCCACTTTTTACGCCTTTTGTCATTAAAATAACGGTCACGACAATCCCGAACACAGCCAATAAAGTATTTCCTGATGTTAGGTCACCTAGACCGACAAGCACGCTATCATCATTCGTAATAATCCCTGCATTTTGGAACCCTACAAAGGTAATGAACAAACCAATACCCGCTCCAACCGCATATTTCAATTCAACGGGAATTGCATTAATAATTTTCTCTCGTATTCCTGATAGAGACAACAGAACGAAGATAATACCTGAAATTAAAACTCCTGTTAGAGCTGTCTGCCATGGTATTCCAAAACCAAGTACAACGGTAAAAGCAAAGAAAGCATTCAAGCCCATACCTGGAGCAAGAGATATTGGATACCTGGCTATAAGCCCCATCAGTATTGAACCAATCGCAGCGGCTAAGGCTGTCGCGGCAAAAACTGCCCCGTAATCCATTCTTAATTCATCTGGGTAGTCCTCGATGCTTTGTAAAGTTAACATCACTGGGTTTACGACCAGGATATATGCCATAGAAAGGAACGTTGTTAGACCACCCAGTATTTCCCGGCGATAATTAGTTCCCAGTTCATTAAACCGAAAGTAATTCTTCATTATGAGTCTCCCCTATCATAGAATCGTAAGCCAAAAGAAAAATGCCCCATTCACTTCCGAACGGGGCTTGACTACTATTATGTAAAGAAGTGGCAGTTAGCCTAACTCACCATTTCATTCACATCGTAGTCAAGCTGTTAACGGCAGCTTGGTAGAAACTTTTGGGCCATATCCCCAATATTATACGACAATTATGTTTTTTTATTTTATAGGTATAGTGTACCAGTCACAAAAATAATCGTCAATATCTTAAACGAATATTTTATATGTAATATTAGACAATGTTCGCTTTTGGTCCTATATATACTGATTTTTTACCCAATAACATACGTAAAATGTAAGCATTCATCCCATCCCCCCTTTTTTCGCTATTCAGGGAAACCTATTCTTCTACCTATTTTGAAACATTCATGCTAAAACTGAATACATCGAGTAACTTAAATTAAACAAAAAAAATCAGTGAAGGTTAAACCCTTCACTGATCAGATGTTTTTATTCTATTCCCACTCAATTGTTGCAGGTGGCTTAGACGTAATGTCATACACGACGCGGTTTACGTGATTTACTTCATTAACGATTCTTGTTGAGATGATTTCAAGTACATCCCATGGAATTCTTGCCCAATCAGAAGTCATTCCGTCAATGGATGTAACCGCACGAATACCAATTGTGTAATCATACGTACGAGCATCGCCCATGACCCCTACACTACGGATATTAGGAAGCACCGTGAAGTACTGCCAGATTTCACGTTCCAAACCATTCTTTTTAATTTCTTCACGTAAGATATGATCAGATTCACGAACGATTTCAAGTTTTTCATCCGATATTTCCCCTAATACACGAATACCTAAACCTGGACCAGGGAACGGCTGACGCCAAACGATTTCATCTGGAATCCCCATTTCACTTCCAAGTGCACGTACTTCATCCTTGAATAGAGTATTCAATGGCTCAATCAATTTAAATTGCATATCTTCTGGCAGACCGCCAACGTTATGATGCGATTTAATTGTTTGTGCAGTAGCCGTACCACTTTCAATAATGTCTGTGTAAAGTGTTCCTTGTGCAAGGAAATCAATACCTTCAAGCTTCGTTGCTTCATCATCGAATACGTAAATGAACTCGTTACCGATAATTTTCCGTTTTTGTTCCGGATCGGAAACGCCAGCAAGTTTCGAAAGGAAACGCTCTGATGCATCGACCTTAATCACGTTCATATTAAAGCCTTCACTGAATGTTTCCATTACACCTTCGGCTTCCCCTTTACGCAGTAATCCATGATCAACGAAAATACATGTTAACTGATCGCCAATTGCCTTATGGATCAATACAGCAACAACGGATGAATCCACTCCGCCGCTCAAGGCGCATAGTACTTTTTTATCCCCGACCGTTTGACGGATTTTTTCCATTTCGACTTCAATGAAGTTTTCCATGGACCAGTCGCCTTTGCAACCACAAACGCCAAATACGAAGTTTTTCAAAATATCATTTCCGTATACAGAATGACGTACTTCTGGATGGAATTGTACTGCATACAATTTACGTGACTCATCACTCATAGCTGAGATCGGGCAAGATGGGTTCGTCCCATCAATGGTGAAACCTTCAGGCGTTTCGACAACTAAATCACCATGGCTCATCCAGACAATTTGTTCTTTTGGCAGGTCGCCGAATAACTTAGAATCATTTTGGATGGCAAGTGTTGCTTTTCCGTATTCACGGTTTTTAGCTGGTTCCACTTTTCCGCCAAAATGTTTCGTCATTAGCTGCATGCCATAACAAATACCGAAAATCGGCAGACCTAATTCGAAAATGCGCTCATCGCAGCCAAATGCAGATGCATCATACACACTGTTCGGGCCGCCTGAAAAAATAATCCCAGTTGGATTCATTTTTAGAATTTCTTCTGCTGTAATTGTATGTGGATGAAGCTCACTGTACACACCAAATTCACGAATACGACGAGTAATCAATTGGTTATATTGGCTTCCGAAATCAAGTACTACGATCATTTCCTGGTTTTTTTGCAATTCTGTTTTCCCCGGCACAAACGTCACCTCTATTAATGTAATTCACCCAAAAAACCGAGTGATAGTTTCTTATAAAAAATATTATCATAAAAAAAGAAAAACTAAAAATCCACCCTCAAAAATACACAAAAAGTACAGACGAAGGCAGATTTTCAGCTTTCCTGTTAAAATCCGCCTTCATAGTCAAATCATTTACGGTGATTCGGTAGAAACTTTCGATCCATATTATCGAGGATATATGAAGGATATATTAGTTTAAGTTATTGTATCAATATAATAAAAAGCTGGTCAAGAGCTAGTTTTTTTCATTAAGCTTTCCCAACCGATTTGTAAGTGCTCCCATTCGCCATTTTCAACGTCTCCACGGTAAATCATCAACTCGTATCGAGCTGTTAATTTCTGCATCTCGTCTGTACCGTACACTGCATCCACATATGCGGCATACTCCCTTAATGTTTGCCCTTCCGGACGTGCTAAACCTGCACGTTTTAATTGTTTCAATAATACTAGATAGGCCGTCGCAAAATGAGAGCCAGATTTCTTTTTATAGCGGAGAATCTGCAGGTACGGGATCCACTTCCTTCTAGAGAAATAACCAATTGTCAAAAGCATCAGCAAACTTATGAGAGTGATAGAAGACCATTTCAAGATTCCTCCAAAGCTTCCCACAAACAAGTCTCCAGATGCTTGATTAGCCTTATCAGGGGTATCATGACGTTCACTAGTCTCCATCTTTTTCTGCTCTGCATTAGCTGGAGCGTTCGTCTCTGACTTCTTTACATTATCCTGTTTCAAGTCCGAATTGTAAAATTCAACTTCCCCAGTGAATCCCTTTGTTGGTTCAAAGGGAACCCAGCCAATTCCGGAAAAATAAACCTCTACCCAGGAATGAGCATTATTATTTGTTACCTTATAAACGGATTCACCCTTATATATCGATTTTTCTCCTTCTGTATAACCCTTCACCCACCTAGCCGGTATATTGGCGGCGCGTAGTAAGACGACCATTGCAGTTGAATAGTTGTCGCAATATCCAATCTGGGTCTCGAATAAAAATTGATCGACATAATCTTGACTTGCCTCCGGATAAGCAATATCATCCTTTGAATAAACAAAATCAGGACCGTCAAAATAATTTTCAATGGCTTTCGCTTTATCATACCAATTTGTTTCATTACTAGTAAGTTGCGATGCCAATTCATATATTCGATTAGGTAAGCCCTCTGGAAGCTGAGTATTTTTATCCATTAAGACACCCATCGTTTCATCCGGATCTGTGACCTTCCTTAGCTCAGCTATATCAAACCTCTGCATATCATAGGTCATTTCATATTCTTTCAATAGAAGGCGTTCGCCATCTTCCTTTTCGGAAATGATTTTGTCCATATCCTGATAATACTTGAACTCTTTTCCTTTTTTACTCTCGACTTTTTTTAAATAACCGGACTGTGGATGAAGAATATGAGAATACAATTCCATCATGGATACTTTTGCTGACATTTCATCTGCTTTTACCACTTCCGGAATATCGTAAGTATTTAACAAAGTCATTTCCTGGCCGTTAGAAAAAGTGAAAAAGTCCATCCCGTCCTCTAAGGAAACCCATCCTTTTCCAGTATAGATATCTTTGTTCTCTACTTTCCAATAATGACCTGCAGGCGCATTATTATAAAAGACAATAGAACTATCTGGCTCTATCGACCCGCCAAGTTCCGAATCATCTTCATCATACCCCACCCTTTTGTCTATGGAACTACCATCTTCTTTCATCACTTTATCGGAATAAGAAGTAATAAACGGAACTGGATCCGGCCATTGTGGAGAGAACTTAGGGGCACCAAAACCGACAAGGACACTTATCGTGATCATACCCGTTAGTAACAAGATCCATTTCTTAATAGGAGCCCTTGAAAACCTAAGCTGCTCCTGAATGGACAGACGCAGCAAGGCCAGCAGACCGAGCATCGCAAAACCAATAATGATGATTCTTATCATTGCCTTATCACCATCATAGGGAGTAAATGTATCAAGTATCGATATAAAAATCACCGTTAACATAAAAAAGAAAAAGATACTTTGCTTCACCAACACCCAGTAATGAATCAAATATGTCACTAGCCAAAGAAGCAAGAAAAAAAGTAACGTTCGAAATGGATTTGAAAGTAACTCCCATTTTCCATCGTATATATTTGAAAGATTGGCTGTGAAATCCAGCAGATAGTTCGAATGAAGAAACTGTACTGAAATCATTATATAAACACTTAAGAGAATACAGCGGATTAGCCAATGGACATGGAAATAATGCAGTAGTAGGGAAAAAATCACAAACAGAACAAAAACAACAATATTCCCTGTATCCGTGAGTTTCTCAACAGGCCTTAACCATTCTGTGATCAACAACAGACCAAAAGCATACAGAAGGACATCCATCCACTTTTCCAACATGGGCGTTGTAACATTCATTTCTTCATCACCTCTGGTCTGTCGTGCTGCAGATGCCCCTGTTTAAGAAAGCAAACCTTTATTCCCTGTGATAATGCTGCTGATCTAGATTTTTTTTCTTCATCTGTAAAGTCTGCTGGGTTTTTCACACAAAACAACATTACTCCTTGATTAGCGCGGAATGCTCTCAATAATTCGACCTTTTCTAATGTTAATTCCGAGACAACGAAAATCAAAGCTGCGTTTACCGGCAGAATTTCCTTCCTTATGCTCCCGTCCCATGCGATTAACCTACTCGGTTTTTCTTTAGCAAGGCGGTAAAAGATCTTTCGTTTCTGACTACCGCCTCCTCCAGTCGGTAAGATTTGCCTCGATCCCGTACTAGCGAAACCCATCTCTATGCCTTTTTTTAACATGGCATGTACAAAGGAAGCCGTCATTACAATTGCTTCTTCGAAGAAAAGCGATTCCTGATTATCAAGCAAGATAAATACATCACGGTTTTTCTGAACTTCAAATTCCTTTGTCATGATTTCACTTGTTCTAGCCGTTGCCTTCCAGTTAATCCAGGACAACTGATCACCTGGCTGATACTCTCTTACCCCAGACACTACTGAATGTTCCCGTTGTGTTTTTTTTGTTGATCCCACTTGACCCTGATTGAATACAAGTTCAAGATCTCTGTAGGTAAGCTCATGATATGAAGGGAAAACAGTGATTTTTAAAGGTGAATTAAATGTCGCTTCCTTTTCAAAGATGCCAAAAAAGTCTCCTATCCTGAAACGGATTGTTTGAAATTCATGCTCACCCCGTGGCAAATTGTCCAAAGTATATGTCATACTGAAGGTATGCCTGAAACCCGGAAAGACAAGTGTTTTTCTTTGCATCCCCCAATTTACCAATCCCTTCGGCAACTCCTCCTCTACCATCATATATAAAAGAGGCAGCCTGTTTTTACGGGTTACAGTTAAAGCTATTTCTACAGAATCTCCAGCTCGGCATTCTCTTTTGCTGACCTTTCTCTCAACGATCATGTTATTAATCGGATAAAAAAGTAGAATCGTAGAGTACACAGCGAACGGTAAAAATGTATAAAAAATAAACCAACTGACAAAACCTCCTTGAAACATCGCAAAAGAAAAGGAAATCGCCATAAGTAATAACAAGCCAATCACACTCATGTTTTCCTTTAAGATGCTGATCAAGTTCCGCATTAGGTCATAGCTCTCTTCACAGGCACTTGAGTCGTCGCGACAATCTGGTGAATCACCATGCCAGCATCTACTCCCTCATAATTCGCTTCTGGCTTCAAGATAAGTCGGTGGGCAAATACGAACGGTACTAAATATTGCACATCATCCGGTAGAACATAATCTCTGCCCTTCAAAAGTGCATAAGCTTGGGTTGCCTTCATCAATGCAATCGATCCACGAGGACTCACCCCTAAATATACGGTCTCATGCGTACGAGATTGATTTGCCAAATCAACAATATACCGCTTTATTGTGTTATCCACGATCACCGCTTTAGCCTCTTCCTGTAAAGCTATTAATTCCTCTAAAGTAATAACAGATTCTAACTCTTCAAGTGGTGCGGTATATTGAGCCCGGTGCAAAACCTCAATTTCTTCTTCAACACCCGGATAGCCCATTTTCATTTTTAATAGAAAACGATCCAATTGCGCCTCTGGAAGTGGGTATGTTCCTTCGTACTCAATTGGATTTTGTGTCGCCATGACGAAAAAGGGCTTCTCCAATCCCCTTGTAACCCCATCAACCGTCACACTTGCCTCTTCCATTGCTTCAAGCAAGGCGGATTGTGTTTTCGGCGAGGTCCGGTTTATTTCATCGGCTAAAATAATATGGCCCATAATTGGTCCTGGTCTAAAAATAAATTCTTGTTCCTTTGGATTGAAAATTGAAACGCCCGTTACATCTGAAGGTAGTAAATCAGGTGTGAATTGTATACGCTTAAAGTTTGCGCCTATCGATCTTGCCAGTGCTCTGACCATGACAGTCTTGCCTACACCGGGAACATCCTCCAATAAAACATGCCCCCCAGAAAGAAGTGCAACAATGCTTAGTTCTGCTATATCTCGTTTTCCAATAATCACTTTTTCAATATTCCCTAAAATCTTTTCCAGTTTTTGATTTACCTGCTTATAAATCATTCTCTACCTCCTGAGATTACCCTATTACTCTTATATAACACCTATTATATATTCTTTATACTCGACATACATTTTACATTAACCTCCAATTGAACCTTACATTGTAAGTTTACTAGATAATTCGCAAACCATAAATGAAATTCTCTAAAAATATTCATACTGCTTCAGGAAAAAGGTATGGTAAACTGTTGCTAAGTGAATATAAACCTTGCAGAAAAAGGTGCTGCCTTGTCAGCTTAATAGGGAATTCGGTGTAAAGCCGAAGCTGTTTCCGCAACTGTAAGTGCTAATGAAATAAGATAAATACCACTGTTTGAGGATAAAGATTCACACCGACAACCGTTCATCCTGTTCAAATGGGAAGGTTCTTAGAGTAAAATGACGCACGAGCCAGGAGACCTGCCTTTTTTATCGTATTATGCTCTTCGGAAGATAGGAGGATTGTACGGCAGTCTTCCCTCTTTTTCTGTTACAGATACATAGGTGATTGATGCCGACCAATGCCCTTGGTCGGCTTTTTCTTTTGCTGCGAAAAGCGACACAGAGGTGATTTATCTAAATATAAAGAGGAGGAAGAGTTATGGCAAAGAAGGATTTTCGTTTTTTATGCTATCCATACATGCGCGAATCCGAGTCTACCGTCGATTATGAAATACGTACCGACTCTTTGACGACACAAATTGGCTTGGCAGCCTCGTTTACAAAGGATGTTCCAGATGTATACCGTGATTTAATGGAATTGTTGCCGATGGCTTATCATTTAAATGGCTCAGTCCGTGGGAAATTAGCCATTACCGACAATGATCTGAAACGTTTAAGTGCAATCTACGACCATTATGTCGCTGAAGTTAAAGAGCATATTGAGACATTTGTGCTTCCGCAAGGTTCAACAGCTGCCTGTGTTCTGCATACTTGCCGTAGTGAAGCCAAAAAGTCGGTCCGTGCTTTACACAAGGTTAGTTTAGAAAGGGAAATCCCTGGAATTCTCTTTGATTACGCCAATTTGCTTGCAAATGTTCTATTCGTGATGGCTGTCTACGTCAATAAGCAACATGGTATTGAGGAGATTCCTTTTATCAGCAAATCATACCCAACCAAACCCATGAAGAAGAACACGGAGGAATAAATAATGAAGAGAACCTTACGATTTAGTTGGATTTCCACCCTGATACTTGCCCTTTTCCTTACTGGATGTGGAGTAAAGGATGACCAGACGACAAAAGAAAAGAAAGATACTAACAAGACAGAAGAAGTCAAAGCCTATACCGTTACCGATGATACTGGAAAGAAAATAAAATTCGATAAAATTCCGGAAACAGTAGTTTCACTTCAACCAAGTAATACAGAAATTTTATTTGAACTAGGGCTGGGGGATAAGGTCATTGGCGTGACCGATTTCGATAATTACCCAAAGGAAGCAAAAGATATTGAACATGTTTCCGATTCGGTGAATATCAATACAGAGAAAATTATTTCCTTAAAACCAGATGCCATTATTGCTTATACCATTGGTGATGAAACGACGCTAAAGCTGCTTGAAGATGCTGGAATCCCTGTATTCATTATAAAATCCGCGTCAAATTTTGATGATGTATATGGGGATATTGGGCAAATTGCTGAAGTCATGGGCGTAGCTGAAAAAGGCGAAGAATTGGTGAAAGATATCCAAACCCAAATTACAAGTGTTGAGGAAAAAATTGAAACATTAGATGAAAAGGAACAAACCTATTTTGAAATTAGTCCAGCTCCAGAAATCTATACAACAGGATCGGAAACCTTCCAACAAGAAATTCTAGAGACTGCAGGCATTAAAAACATCTTTGCCGATCAAAAAGGCTGGGTTAAAGTTTCAGATGAAGAAATTGTCAAACGAAACCCTAATACTATCCTTACGACTGCTACCTATGCAGATGATGCTGTTGATGAAATTAAATCCCGAAAAGGCTGGGAAAATATCAACGCCGTGAAAAATAATCAAGTCTATCTACTTGATGAAAATATTATGTCACGTCCTGGGCCAAGGATTGGTGAAGCTGTAGAGCTCGCAGCAAATACCGTTTATCCAGACCTATTTAAATAATGCGAAAGAAGGATGTTCCAAAGTTCTTGGAGCATTCTTTCCTTTTTTATCCCTGCTTCTCTGAAGTCATCACTACAACCACACACTCTTCAGGAAGTGCCGCCCTTCATCGCTCATCCCTTATATTTCTTTTTACTTGCTTCTTTTAAGGTCTCCCTTTTTTGCAAAAAACGAACCACCTGCTCTTCTTTCATCTTTATGCTAAAATGAATGCAATCTACTCATAAAAAATTCGAGGTAATGATCATGTATAAAAGATTCTTTATATGGGTCTTAGCAGTCGCCCTTTTTTTAGGGATTCTTAAAACCTTTCTAGACATGTAACAAAAAAAGCCCGATTCTGACTTTCTTCAGGAATCGGGCCATTTTTATTTTCGTTTCGCTTCTCCATTCAACTTCCCCATTTTCGGGATAAGTATAAAAAACAAACAAATAACAGCTATTGCTAAAACGATACCTAGCAAAAGCATCAAGTCAAAATTAACGGAAGACTCTGTTCCTTCATTGCTCCTTGTTCGAATGTTCACTTCTGAAAATAATCCCAGTTGTTCTGCTTTCGAAGCAATAGTATTATTGTTCTCCGTTACAGGAGAAAGGAACAGAGAGTCCTTCGTCGTGTCTAAAACATCATATTTCCCTCTTTCAAAAGTAAGATCTTTTTGTTCTTCCGGCAGCATCTGCTTCTGTTTCAATAATTCTTCCTCATGAAAATACTCCGTTTGAATATCAATATTTTTTTCATGATACTCATTCGGCTCCACCATGGGTTCCTCTATGGCATGCCCATTGGTTGGCTGGCTAAAGAACAAAATAAACAAGGCTAGAAATAAATATTTATTCCGCTTCATGGGCCATTTCTCTTCTTTCTGTAAAACGTTTCATCAAATATGGAATGATTGACCCGATAAGCGTGAGTATGCACAAGACAACAACAGCTGGTAAAAAGGCCGCCTGACTATCGTATTGAATAGACATATATACATCTGCCACCGGATGATCCACATTGAAATTAGGCATGATCAAATCTAGTAATGGTATGGTAAAGAAACTAATCAATCCAATTACAAGGATAGCACCTACAAACGGCCCAATGGAGAAGGCTAGTCTAGTAAACGCTGAACAGAAGAATAAAAGCAGGACAGTGAAAACAGTCCATTCAATCGCCTGCATATCACCAAGCGGATATATCTTCAAACCATACATACTGATAATCAAGCCAACTATCAGATTCAATAAAGTAAACAACGCCGCATGCACCATCATCGGAATTGTTGCATAGTGATGCAGGAAGAAACCGATTAATAATCCCGAAATCAGTATGATTACTAACATGACGATTGGTGGAATCTTAATCTCTTCCTTTTGAAGTACTTCCCCGCTGATTTGAACAGGATTCGCTAAATATTCATATACATACCCGTTCTGCTGATCATCAACGAGCGTGTTATTTAAGACACTATATACATCCGTCTTAATTTTTTCCGTTGATTCTACATTTTTGGACCAATTATTATTAAGCTGGTCCGCTCTTTCCTGAACCGATCCTACTTTCGTCTGCAGGTCGGCTGTATCATTCACAACAGTGTCTTGCCGTTCTGCTACAGAATTGACAAGGTCGGAAATGTAGCCGACAGTTCTTGCCGTATTGTCTTGAAGTGTTACAAACATTTCACCATTAAGGCTTCCTGCAGGTTCAGCCTCTATTTCGGGAACCTCAATATTACCTGTCAAATTAGCAGACACTTCTTGAGCCCTCTCTGTAATGGCCGCCAATTCAGCTAATGTGGCTTCCTGCCCTGACTCGACGTTTGCATCATATTCATCTATATAACCTAAAATGGAGTTGGAGAACATCCCAAAGTTTTCATTAACTCCAGCTAAACTAGCTTTGACAAGTTTCGCTTCTTCATCGATGTTTCCAGAAACGCCTTCCTTTAAGTTCTCTAATTCTTTTATATTGGCAGCAAATACTTCATCTAGATTCGCTTTCGAGACTCTTTCAGCCAGTTCAGAATAAGATGAAAGTGAACCATAATAGGCAAGGAGGGCCACTGAATCACGGTTCGTGATAGAATCATTAAAGACTTTTACTAACACCGCTCGCCTTTCTCCCCCTACTTTTTCAAGTAGTGCCTGTTCCAGATTTTTAATTTCAGTAATGGTCTCGTCGATGGTCATACTCTGGATGTCTTGTAACTTTTGGATATCCTCCTGTGATTTTTGCCATTGGTCACCTAAATCCTTATAATTCGTGCCAAGTTTATTATAATCACCCTGTAATTGTGTAAACTGAACTAACAAATTATTATATGAATCTACCAGTTCATTAAACTCCGTTACGACTTGATTATAATCTCCCGTTCTACTGTTCACTGTGCCGCTAAGACTGTTGATTTCAGCTTGGAGGTCTGCTGTAAGAATGCTGATTTGTTCTGAAGCCCCTTCACTCCCCTCTGCCGGCACCAAACTTTCAAGTGCGGTGTTAATGCTATTAATTTGGTTCAGCAGTCCCTGAAGGGAGAGTTCATCGATTGGTTCCTTTTTTGAAGGAGCTGCATCTGATTCATCTTTTCCCGTTTCCGTTTCAATATCTTCTATCGGGGTAGTACCTCCTCCAATAACACCCCCATCACCAGAGCTACTTGCAAGATTTCCGCGTTGCTCTAACAAGGTAGCCTGAAGGGTATCGAGACTCGCTTCTTCCGATTGTTTAAATTGTTCAATTGAGCTTTGTTGATTTCCTGTGATTTTCGAGATTTGTTCCACTTGTTTGTCTTTTACATTTGCAGAAAACTCTTCCAGTTCATCATTACTAGTCTTAAGTTTCTCCTGCATAACCTCAACATTCTCATTAATGCCTTGGTCATTTAAACTGTATTTCGTATTCATCCCCTTCTGAATCTCTGGTACCTCCTGGGCTCCCTCATTCATCACCGAATCATACTCTTGAATACTCTCTTTTATAAGTTGTTGATTTTGGGTGGATGCCTGCGTAAAAAGATTACTTTGAGCTTTTTGATATTCCTCGAATGAAACAACATCCTCCAAGAAGGAAGCCATCTGAGCTTTTGTGTTTCCTATTTCACCTAATGTTTCATTAGTCGTTTTCCCAGCATCCTTCGTTTGGGAAAAAACTCCTTCAAGCATATCCTTATGTTGTTTAATTTCCCCAGCAAGGCTTTCCGAGCTTGGGGTATAAAATTCGTACATCGTGTTTTGAAAAGTAATTTCTTTCGCAAGGACATTATCGAACTTCTTGCGGATGTCCTCGACAGATTGGGAAACATAGCTCCAATACTGTGTTGAAATATGTTTATTCATTTTGTTCTTTGTCTTCTCTAATTCCTTTTGCACTTTTTCCATATTTTCCGCATTCAAGCTCGTTTGGACTTTATACTTAATACCAGCTTTGATTGGCTGTTCATCATCGAACGTGTAAATATTCTTTGAAAAATCGGATGGAAAATAAATAACGGCATCATATTTTTTACTTGCTAGGCCGCTTTCCGCTGTACTTCTGTTGACCACATACCAATCATATTCTGAATCCTTGTCCAAGGTAGTCACAAGCTCTGAACCGACATAAATTGGATTTTTGTTATACTCCGTGCCATCGTCTTCATTGACAATAGCTATTTCACGAGAAGCCGTTTCTGTTTTTTTCATTGGATTTTGTCCAATATAAGAGAAAAACAGGATTGGAAGAGCCAGGATTATCAATATTTTACCCATTAATAGCATCGGTCTTATTTTTTCAGACACTATCTTGCACACTCCTTCTTTATTCACTTAGTGGAATTTGAACCTTACTTTCCTTTCCATTCAGCACAAAGTAACCGTAACCAGGCTGAATTTCATCTTCTTTTCTGGAATAGGAGAGCGTATACAAGCTTTGCTCTGATTTTTTCAGAAGCAAGACAGCCTGTCTGATTTGTTTCAATTCGGTCGTCAACGAATCATACCCCTTGGTGAAGTCGTTAGCGTTGCCAGCTACAATCAGACAAAAGCCGAGATGGCTGTACTGTTTCATCAAACCACTCAACCGGTCCTGGATTCTGCTGTCAATCGTTTGTTGAATCCTTGAAATGCTATCTATGACAAAAATAATTGATGGGAATTCAAGCTGTTTCATCGGTTTCCGTTCCAAAGCTGCTAGATATTGGCGTTCACGATCCTCAAAGATTTCATTGATATGATCGAGCCAATCAGTTATTTGATCTTTTGTCTCCACATAACGTACCTTCTCCTTGACGGCATATGGGGATAGACCACGATCAACTCCGTCAAATAAACCAATTTCTCCAACAGACTGGGTCAGCAATGATTCTAAAAGTACTTTAAGGACATTTGTTTTCCCTTTACGCGACTGTCCCATGACTAGCAGGAATGGATTTGAATTCAAATCCACACAAACAGGCGTAACGCTTTCCTCTGAAAGCCCAATTGGAATGGAATCCTTCTGTATAATTTGTGGGTAGTATGCCTTGAAGCTGGCCAAATCTAGACGTGTTGGCAGCATTGGAATAGCCGGTGGCTTATCTAGTTCCTTATATTTATCCTTATGCTCAGCAACGACATGTTTCATTTCTTCCAAAACGGCTATATCATCATCGCCGCCGGCTGGTAAATAGACCTGCATCAAATATGTTTGGTCTTTTTTTACCAACGCCCGCCCCGGTACTGGCTCATTTTCATAAGGTGTTCTACCCAAGACTGAATATTGTTCAGAACTATCCATTAAATAATGGACGATCTTCGTTTTTAAACTGTTCATTAATGGCTGGCGGATGGCATTGATTCTCGTCGCCGTCAAAATCATGAAAATCCCAAGTGATTGTCCATCACGCGCAAACTGAATGAATTGCGCTTCCTGATCATGCATTTCATCCTTCACTAAGTCAAAATTGTCAACTATGATATAAATAATCGGCAATTTATCCTCTGTTAACGTGTTATAAAGTTTTATATTACTAAGCTCTCTTTCTGAAAAGAGCTGTTTCCTTCTTTCCATTTCCGCCTTCATAAATAACATGAATTTTTCAGTTTTCCTCATCTCATCAAACCGGAAGTAATCTCCTGTATGAGGCAACTGTCGCAGCGGGAGTAACGCACTGTTTCCAAAATCAAAAATGTAATAATGCAGTTCTTCAGGGGTGAACTGATCTGCAAAACTAAAGAGAAGCGTCAAAATCGTTGTTGACTTGCCGTATCCGGAAGAGCCAAAAACCCCGATATTTCCATCCTCAATCCAGTTATAGATGTAATTTGTCTGACTCTGCAATTCAGGCTCATCTTTCATCCCTAGATAGAACTGATTTTTCGTAAGGCTTCTTTCGTCATTTCTCGATAGACGATCCCTTAGAGGCGGAAGCCACGGACTTGCCAACTTCTCAATCTTCATTTCTTCCTGCGTCTTCACAATTTCATCCGCTACGGCTTCAATTTCACTAATCTTTTCTTTCCTCTTATTAGTAATTTGTTCTGCTACATTTGAGATTTGAACAAGGCCAAGATCTGTGACGAGAGCCACTTCATCCTCAGATCCCACCGTATCCTCTAAATAAGAGGCTCCGCTCCAGGCTGACTGAAACAGTTCGTAAACCTCGTTATTTCCTACCTGCAAATATCCTCGTCCGGTGACGGTAATATTTGCAGCATCGCTATTTTTCAAAATTTCCTTACTATCATTGGCATCCTGCACCTTTAAGGAAATTTTAAAGCGGGCATTACTCCAAATCTGGTTATCAATGACACCGCCCGGCTTTTGCGTTGCCAAAATTAAGTGAACACCTAAGCTCCGTCCAATCCGTGCCGTACTAACTAATTCACGGATGAAATCGGGTTCTTCGTTTTTTAGTTCGGCAAACTCATCTGATATTAAAAATAAATGTGGTAGAGGCTCATCTGCTTTCCCTTCTTTATATAAATCCGTGTAATCGTTGATATGATTGACCTCGTACCGGTCAAACATGCGCTGGCGTTTCTTCAACTCGCTATTGATAGAGGCAAGAGCCCGGGCACTGAAGTTTTTGCTTCCTTCAATATTTGTAATAACCCCAAGTAAATGAGGAATCTGTTTAAAGGGCTGTGCCATCCCCCCACCTTTATAGTCAATAAGCAGAAACGCAACTTCATGGGGATGATAGTGCACAGCCAACGACAGGATATAGGTCTGCAGTAATTCACTTTTCCCTGAACCCGTTGTACCAGCTACCAAACCATGAGGCCCGTGCGCCTTTTCATGTAAGTTCAATTCAACCCTATCAGTTTTTCCTTTTAATCCAATAGGCACTGCCAAAGATTTGGAGGATTGATTGGTCAGCCAGTTTTGACTGATAGGCAACTCTCCTACCTCACGCGCTTTCAGCAATTCTAGGAATGATACAGTTTCTGGAATCGAATTGTTCATTCCTTTTTGATGATCAAGCGACCTAAGCAAGCGGGCATAACGCTCATTTCCTTCTTTTGTATGCTTATCGAGCGTAAAAGGAGTATGAACAGCCTTCGTTTGCTGAATGAGGATCTCACCGTCACGATCATTTATATACTTCACAAGTGTATGGACATTCTCTGTCAAACTCTCTTTTGCATCCGCAGCAAAAATCGTTGAAATACCCAAATGGTCTGTTTTACCTTCTAAATATTCTAGAATGACATGTTCAGCAATTAAAGTTCGATCCGTGACAATAAAAACAAAATGAGGAGTAAATCTTACTTTCCCTTTGTTCTCATCCAAATCTCTTTCCCTCAGCAGCTGATAAATCGAAGACAAAAGCTGGTCACGTGATTGCTCATTATAAATAAAGCCTTTGGCATATGCATGTGGCAGTTGAAAATGAGGGAGCCACTTCATCCATTCCCATTCTCGGTAATCTTTTTCTGGAAAAATCGCCACAAATCGAACATCATGATAGCTGTGAAAGAAAGCCAGTTGGCCAATCAGCTGTTGCAGCTCCCGTTTGACAATGGATTCCTTTCCTACTAGGCCCATAGAGCCGCTTGATAAATCGATGGTTAACGGCAGGGCATCCAGATTTTTGTAAATATCCACAAGTTCCTGAGACTGCTCAAGTAAATCATCTATATCCCGATTTGACATATCGTTGCTATTTACCGCCACCTCATAACTTGATGGTATCGTCGCCGTCCCAATCTTAAAGTGGAGAGAGTCTTCACTTTCTAATGTCCGCTCCCAAATTCGATCGCTAATGTTATTTGTTAGACGCTTCATTTTTTCAAATGAAGGGTAATGATAGAGCAGCACTTTCTTTTGCTGTGCAGAAAGCTCTTGTAACTCTTCTCTCTTTTGCTCCAGATAGCGTGTATACACACGTTGACGTTTTTCAGCTCTGAACTTTTGCTTCTTTTTGTCCTTAAAATATTGCACCGTCGAGGTAACTAAAGTTGTTGTGAACATCACAATCGATATGATGATGAAAATTCCCCGTGGCTGAATGATTGTGATGACCCCCATGACAATCAGCATCATTAACGGAGGCATAAGAATTAGCCATAACCCTCGATTATTATCTTCCGATTCTTGGCTTGGAAATGATATCGTCACTTTCTCATCCGGCAATTCATAGATCATCCTAGGTGTCCGTCTATACTGTGGATAGCTTTTCTTCATTTCGGAGATTGGTTGCAATATTTTAGATAAGGATGTTTCATAACTATCCGCACTATTAATCATCAATAAGTCGCCTTCAAGTAACCTCAGCACCATATATGGCCAGCAAATCAAATCGCCATTTTGAATAGCAACCGTTGTTTTTACTTTTTCGCCATTCAGAAAAAGACGGCCATCATTTGGTATGAGCAGCCACTGCCCTTTGCGAAGGACAATGGAAAAGGCACTTTCAGAATCCACTCCTCCTTTGCGGATAGTCGCTCCCGCTTTGGCTGATAAAGATATTTCTTTCGAATTGCCAATATAATAAAGGCTTTCTTCCAATTCCCCTGCCGTGTAGAATATCTCAAATGCTTCTAAACCCTCATGGAAAGTAAAGGACTGGAACGGCTTTACATCCCCAATCTTTTTGTCTCCTCTAAATACCTCATATTCATCAAGTTCTTCATGTTTCCTTAGCTCAATATGGTCTTGGTCGAAAGGAATGGAGTAAACAGTGATCGTGTCCTGATGTGATGGTCCAATTGTAATTGGACCAGTATGAATATCCTTGATTGTATAGGATTGGTATGTATCCTTAAAATAAATCCATAATAAACTCATTAAATCTCACCCCCGCAAAAGGCCTGTAAACACTCACTCTTTGCTTTTCTCTTTCTCTTTTTCTTTTTCTTCAGTTGATTTTTTCGATGATTCCTTACTTTCTTCTTTTTCTTCAGATGCAGGCTCTTTTTTCTCTTCCTCTGTAACAGCCGGATTTTTCTGTTCCTCGACTTCCTCCATTTGCTTATCCAATTCCTCTTTTTCTTTTCGATATTGTGTCAGCTCATTATCCACTTCTTTAATTCGCGTCTCTCTTTCTTCTCCAGAAAGTTTATCGTCTAACTTAATTTGTTCTTTCTGGTTAACCAGACCGTACATAATCAATTCGCGATCCTCCATGATTCTCGCCAAATCGATCGCATCCTCGCTCATACCCCTGCCTATATAAATCCAGTAAAGCAGATACTGGCTATCAGTCTGTAATGTTATCGCATTTTCAACATTTTTCTTTCTGACATCATCCAATGGTTCATATGTAACATAGGACTTAGCTAGCTCATATTGGACGACATACGGCATGCTTTTAGGATTGTAATTTTCCAAGCGGTCAATGACTTCACTGTATTTTTGTTTTAAAAAGCTTTCCCCGCTTTCCACATATGCTTCCTGCCTTGGGTGGGAAAAGAATAATGTGTAAAGCGTAAAGAACAGCAGCGGCACTATAGCAATCATGGTTCCCCAAAGTGTATAACGTTCTATTTTCCACTTTTTTTCAGGGATATGAACAAATGTTTTTTCTTCGCTCTCTAAAGCATCTATCTGACTTTGAATAAGCAAAGCTAGTTCATCCCAAGTCTCCGTTGTTACTATACTCTGTGATTCCTTCGATAGTTTAAGGGTTTTATAGTAAAGCAGATACTGTTCAAAAGTATATTGCTCATCCACAAGTGTTGCGATCGTTGCCTTGGTTTCTTGAAATAACTGATCTTGAATTTTCTCATAAGGAGGCAGACTGTTTTGTACTCCATAATGGAGAAAGTAAGGGGTCAAACTTGGGTCAAATACTATATTTTCTGGACAGACCACTAGTTGCAAACGAGTTAATTCATGGTTTCTAATTTTCTTTACAATCTGATAGGACGATAACCATCGTCCTATCAGATTTTTATTATTGGCCTTAGAAAAAGCAAAAAAAGGGGCTGGTGGAATTACCCTGACCTGCACCTCGTCCTCTGTTACTTCAATATGTTTCTGGAGAGCATCATCCACCTCATGAATCAGCTGTAATTCCAATGGGTTCTGCATCAATAGTTTAGCTCGCTGGAAAACAAACACATACCCATTATCATCCTTCTTCATTACAGCTTCTGTTTGTTTCTCCAAATATGATGATTTATTCTCATCCATTCTATGTACTCCTTTACCCCTGCTAAAGGGCTTTAGACTTTTTTCCTATATCCAGTCCACACTTAACCACACTATAGGATTTCTAGCCGGTCTCCTGTCGTAATTCCGCTATCAAGTAATGTGTCATACCCGGAACAAACGAACTCTTTATTCTGGACTCGTACCCAATACCCTTCCTTTGGTGTACAAGCTATATTTTTTACCTGCCAGACAATCTCCACAACTTTCTTAATTGAACGGTAATTCGACACTTGCAAGTCAAATACTTCTCCCGTATACCTTTTTAAATCAATTGTTAATTGAATATAAATGGAAACCACCTCTTTTAAAGCAAAAAAACACCACGATCTTCTTTTAGAGTCGCGGTGCTTTTTCCTAAAAACTTCTTATCTCTTTTACTTTCTAATTATCCGCGAATTTGACTAGCAATTTGATTATCTGTGTCTTCAAGGATTTGAGCTGATTTATCCAATTGTTGAGAAACTTCATTTAGCAAACGAGCCATATCCATGAATGAAGGTTTTAATTCTTCGTACTGCCCTACAAAAGCCTCACTTGAAGAACCTTCCCAAATACCAGTTAAATGGTCTCTCATTTTGTCTAGACGACTAATGATATCTGTTACCTGTTGGCTCTCATTATCATATTGTCTAGCTACATCTTTCAGTTCTGAAGGTGTTACGCGAATTTGTGACATAGTAAAACTCCTCCTTTAATTTAATTTAGTTACATTTTAATGTAACTATACAAATTCTGCCATATAAATAAGTAAAAACTCGAAAAATGGTAAATTATGATTATATAAAAAACCCTGAATATACCATTATCAAACGTCTAAATACCTGTTTTTAATTAGTAAACCCTATTTTGGATATTTTACATTTTATAAAAACTCTATGCCCACGAATACGTAACTGTTATGGAAAATACATTTCTTTTACCCATAAAATAGTGACTTTAGACTTTCACTAATCCTTCCAATTATATTAATCAAACGATTGATTAAATTTTTAGTTTTCCTAAACAAATCGAACCATTAAGTGGTAAAAGATCATATCCACTTCTTTAAAACAGAGTGGGCTATCTGTAAAGAATCCTAGGAAGAAAATCGAAAAAGGACATCCAAACCAAAGGATGTCCTTTCAGACTGTAGACAAACTTGATCTGACCCAATAAAGTTAGACATATAGTTTAAGCAGCTTCTAAGACCTGAGTTCGGTATTCTATCGGACTCAGGTCTTTTAATTTTACCTT
>NZ_JBNNTG010000049.1:0-24475 GCF_050278525.1 Peribacillus sp. NPDC096540
ATATTTTCTGTTCGGCAGAAAATTTAGCCATAAAAAAACACCCCGTAAATGTTAGTTTGGTGTCTAACATTTACGGGGCAGTTCAACTCGATTTTCATCGAGTTTGTCTACAGTCTGAAAGGTTAGCCAGTAAGAACTGGCTAACCTTTGATTACGAACGTATTTGTTCCAACATTATTCAGCCGATGATAATTCACTTTCTGTTACCCATTTATGGTTTTTAACTTCTTCTCCACCATTAGTCGGAGTGAAATCAACCATATACACAGTCGTTTCTTCAGCAAAATCAATTTCAGCGGTTGCACCATCCATCCCTTCCATATGGGATGCATCTACTGTAACTTCTGCTCCAGGTTCTAACGTTTTCTCGCCAGCATCTTTAAGCTCTTCGTGAATAACCCATTTATGATTTTCTACTTTTTCTCCACCATTTGAAGGAGTATACGAAATAGCATAAGCGGTAGTATCATATGCACCAACAATTGTTGCTTTAGCACCCTTCATGCTTTCCATGTGATCTGATTCAATAATCGCTTGACTTCCGACTTCATAGGTTGGGCTTTCAGCTACTTTTAATCCTTTAGGAACATCACCTGAACTAGAATGGCTCATGTCCATATTACTATGATCCTTGTCTTCCTTATTTTCTTTGTTTTCATCATTAGTGTTGGAGCATGCACCCAGTACTAAGAAAAGGGCTGCACATAATGATAAAATGATGGGCATTTTTATTCTTTTTTTCAGCATGTAATAAATCCTCCTTTAACATTTGAATACATCGTACCAATTAAATATGCAGAAATTGTGGAGTACGCTCAGGACAAGCCTTTCATACTGTTTTTTTCATTTAGTGGGTTTATTCCGGTTTATCTCCTGACCTATAAACAAATAAAAAGACGACTTTTCCTACTCTAGGTGGAAAAATCGTCTTTTATTGTTATCCTAACCTGCTACAAATGAAGATTTAATTGGATAAATTCTTCTACACTCCTGGCCACATATAGAGCCAATTGATGAAGATAATTTCTATATTGCACAATAAAGATCCAAACAAAGCAATAAGAAACTACTCGGAGGCTTTTGCTTGTTCAATTTTCTTTATTATATGTGTAAGGTTCATTGAAGATTGTTCTTCAAAATTTCTACCAATAGACCTAAATAATCCTCTTGCTATACACCTTAAAATATTTTTGGCATGCACGTCCACAATAAAAGACTTGTCCGGAAGACTTGATACAACGTGTGCACCACTACTCTTTTTAGCAGACTCCTTAATAAAATCTAATATTGTAATTTCGTGGAGAATACCTCCTAAACTAATTTTATAGATTACTTGATTTCGCCAAATATTTAAATCAATCCTCGGCTTAGTGTAATCAAAAAGTTCTTCGGGTATTTCTGTATTACCTTCTTTGCTTATTTCAATGAAATCTTTTACCGGATACAATTTCGGGTTAGGATTGATTTTCTTTATTAAGGAGTTATCAACAGTAACTTTTTCTCTCTTTATCCGCGTATTTTTGTTCTCACATAGTATTAACATTAACTGTCCGGCAATAACATTATTAAATTCTTTTAATTCGAAGAGTTCAACAAGCATTACGCTATATTCCAAAATCGTTATAGCCTCATCGAATTTCCGTTTAGTACCAGCGTTTGATCTAGTAAAAACCAACCGATTTTTCTTCTCCATCTTGAATCTCTCCCTTTTCACCTATTCAATTAACACCATAACAAATGGTAAAAAAAAACACCCGTAATGGGTGCTTTATTTATTAGGTCTAAACTTAATTTGCTCTAATTTACGTTTATCTTGGTCGCCTGCAAATTCGATACTAATTACATTAGCTAAGTTGATATGTTTCCCACCTGCCTGTAACCATGTCGCATTTTGAATTAACTGCAGTTTCAAAATACTATTGGCTTCATCAGTATAGGGTTCATTCGTCTCTAACTCCTCTGTTTCTCCATTCACATAATAAAATTTGTATTTTGCATTACTCATTTTCATCAGCCTCTTCTCATGTACTTAGTTCGACAAGGAAGGGCGGTTGTCCTGCATTTAATAAGGATAACAAAATCAGATTGTCTCCTTCTCCCAAGCCACTTAACTTCCACAAGAATAACAATTCAATTTAGAAGACCTAAAATGGTCAATTTAAATGCTTCCTGCTTCTGCTAACTGTTTCTCGCCTTATAGATCCAAATCGAAATCCCCACACTAAAATCTTGATTTCTCACAGCATGTTATCAGACTATTGGTTTCCGTATCCAAGCACCCTAACAAATTCAATGTCTAGGTTAAGGAACATAAAAAAGGCTGTCAAAGGTTTCTCGACAGCCTGAGTGAGGGCAACTTACTTTCGTTATCTCTTATCTATCAAAATACTGTTTCATTATCTCTTTGAATCGTGTGCTGTCTATTTCTTCTTTTGTCACTTTCCCGTCGTCCCACTGCGTAAAGGATGTATCGGTTAAAGTGATGTTCCCGCTATTTGTAAGTCGAGTGATTAACGGATGTTTGTTAAAAGGTGATTTTGGGTTTTCCCTGATGATAGTTTGAATCTCATTCAGTTCCACAACATTTTCTACGGGCTTTGAAGAATCGAAAGCATACCCAATTTTCCAATCGAGATCTTTATGTTTCAGCTTTAATTCAAAGATATAATCTCCATGTTCGTTACATTCTTTTTTAATCCGAAATTCACCATTTTGAGAAATAACGGTTTCTCCGTTAAACGGTACTGGCTTTAAAGGTAAATTCCCTCCAAATCCCGTATCGACTAAATAAGTTTGACCTTCATGATTTAATAGAATGGCGACATGGGTTCTACCTATGGTCATCCACCCTTGATTGTAAATTACACCGCGAACTAAGAAAACGTCAAAGTCATTTTCCACTAGGAAAAAATAAAGCGCCGTATTCAATTCATAACATAGTCCCCCTTCGTTTCTCACGAGAACTTTGTTCATGATATTTTCTTTGTTGATGTCACTAAGCTTAGATGCCATGATGGATAAGTTTTCAAAGGGAATTGTTTTCGCTGTCTTTTCAAGAATTTCATCTAATTTTTCAAAAGTCACTTTTTCATGTTCCAGCAGCCCTATTCTTTTTCGGAATAATGCGTTCAGTTCATTCATTACGATTTTTCCCCCTTTAAGTTGGACACTGCAAAAAAGGTATCTTAACTCTTTACATATTTCATTATACTTTGTCCATATTTTGGTCTTCAACTAATCTGCAGGTGCCTTGCGGTCTAGAGGTGCTCTATACAAATGAGCTATATGTGACGATGCAACAGAATATCCTTATGTATATGTATTGGTGCATCTACACGTGATCTTACCAGGCTATCTTTTCACTGTCTCCATGATTTATATTGATCCGACTCCGCATCAATTCAGTTTTATTTATATGTCATTGTGTCCGTGATTTCTTTGGCCGGCTCTGGGATTCTTTCCAAGCATATCTATACTCATATTCACTAATTTTTTTCTTTCAATGGTTCAGATCCACCTGCACTAGAGAAACGTTAGCCCTGTAGCAGTATCGTTTCATCCATTTCCCCACAATAACTCCATTGTTTTTTGTTTAATCATTTCTTGTTTAGCTCATACTAATTTTTGATGAAAGATTATTAGGGATGGAGTGGAATCGAATATGGAATTTCAAGCTAGAAATACTACAGAAAATGCCCTTCACGATTATAAAGCTGGAATTGGTGTTTTTACAGATAAAATGCCTGAGCTCGCTGAGAAATTCAATTCATTTACGGAAGAATGCTTTAAAGAAGGTCTATTATCTAAGAAAGAGAAACAGCTTATCGCTTTAGGCATAAGCTTATATTCTCAAGATGAATACTGTATTATCTACCATACTAAAGGATGCCTTGATCAAGGATGTTCAGAACAAGAAATCCTGGAAGCAATTGGAGTGACGGCAGCATTTGGTGGAGGAGCAACTATGAGCCAGGCTGTAACTCTTATCCAAAATTGTGTTCAGGAACTAAATCAGATGAAACAATAATAAGGAAACAACACTGGTTAAATATTATTGAAGGGATAGGACTTGCGGTGCTTAGTCCTATCCCTTCTTAATTAAGTTGCTATAGTTATCTAAATGGTCGAATTAGATTTACTAGTTTTTTTAGATTTTGTTTGTTTTCTAATTAATGTTTTACGTTGTTATTTCCTTGTGCAGGTGCAGGTGCAAACGAATTTAATATTTGTTGCATATCCTGCTGTGCAAGCTGTGGTACTTGGTAGTAATGGTGTTTGTTTTGATAAATTGAAATCTCATATGCCATTTCAATGCAGTTTGGAACAGAATCTGCAAATACACGACGCACAACTGGATTAGTAATTTCAAGTGCGGACATCGCTTTCAAAGAAGCAGCAGACTTTACCTCCCCGAGCATACAGCTCGAAATGTACTCATCCGTAATATCTGATGCCGATTGTAAAGGTTTCTTTGGTTGGGTTGGCGTTAAACCATAAATAAAATCGTTACCTTGATTCATTTTATAACTTTGTGTTCGTTTTGATGGATCCTGTCCCGTTTGAAAGCATTCTAATGAAATGTTATATTCCTCTTGGATAAATTGATATTGACGATCAAGTATGTCCATTAATTCTTGATCCTGCACATACTGGCGTAACACCATATATGTGTTTAATGTAGTTATCGTGCCTGATAATACTTCGTGAACATCAAATACTTCATGACCACCGTGATTCATTTGTGGGGGGATAGCACCTGTTTGCATATTCTGGTGAGTTTGACCTTGTTGATTTTGCATATAAATTTCCTCCTCGTTTGAATGATGTGGACAAGCTTAGTATGTTAAAACAAAACAAGATTATTCGTGCAAAACCCTTCCATGAAAACCCATAGACCCATGTTCCTTTATAATAATTGTATTGGTTTTTATGACTAATATTGATCCGAAGAAATGAAGGACATATAGGATAAAGGAAAATACCTGGGGTAACTTATACTTATAAAAGAGAAAGGAATGCGGAGAGTATCTATGGGAATTTCGGAATTTCCCCAAGTCTGATTCGGCGATTACAAAAAATAAGGAAAAAGGAAAAAAGATGGTTAGTCCCTCTTCCCCTTCATACTTATAAAACTGAATAATCCTAATGAACATTAAAGTAAGCTCTTATCTATTTTTCTTCTTGAATTCTCAGAATCCAAAGTCATTCAAACAAGAAATCTCTACCATTGCAGACTCTCAATTAAGTGGCATTTTGTGCATTCTTGTATATAATCATTTTTTACAAATTCATGATTACAATTTTCCCGAAAAATACTCAGCTCTTTTTTTAGCAGATTCAGCTGATTTTCCAACTGTTTCATTTCAACTTTAATCTGGATTACTCGATTCATCGAATTCTCCCTTTCGTCCAAATTATTGATAGATTTTTCCGTCTGTGTTTCTAAATTCATTCGCTTTTTCTTTCAAGCCTTCATCAATTACAGACTCAAAACCAAGCCCTTTTTCTTTCGCTAAATCACGAATATCTTGTGAGATTCTCATGCTGCAGAATTTAGGACCGCACATTGAACAAAAGTGAGCTGTTTTGGCACCCTCAGCCGGTAGAGTTTCGTCGTGATATTCAACGGCTCTTTCAGGATCCAGAGATAGATTAAACTGATCTCTCCAACGAAATTCGAATCTAGCTTTTGAAAGGGCATCATCTCGTTTTTGAGCATTAGGATGGCCTTTTGCTAAGTCAGCAGCATGTGCTGCAATTTTATACGTAATAACCCCTACTCGAACATCCTCTTTATTTGGAAGTCCAAGGTGCTCTTTCGGTGTTACATAACATAGCATTGCAGTTCCAAACCAGCCAATCATGGCAGCCCCAATCGCAGAAGTAATATGATCGTAGCCAGGAGCTATATCAGTTGTCAGGGGTCCCAGTGTATAGAACGGTGCTTCTTGACAAACTTCCATTTGCTTATCCATATTTTCTTTAATCAAATGCATTGGAACGTGACCGGGTCCCTCAACCATAACTTGTACATCATGTTTCCAAGCAATCTTTGTTAGTTCACCCAGTGTTTCCAATTCCGCAAATTGTGCCTCATCGTTTGCATCAGCAATAGATCCAGGACGAAGTCCATCCCCTAATGAGAAAGATACATCATATGTTTTCATGATTTCACAGATTTCTTCAAAATGAGTATAGAGGAAGCTTTCTTCATGGTGAGCCAGACACCATTGAGCCATGATAGAACCCCCACGGGAAACTATTCCTGTCATCCGCTTTGCTGTTAATGGGATATAACGCAGAAGAACGCCTGCATGTATGGTAAAGTAGTCAACACCTTGTTCAGCCTGCTCAATTAAAGTATCCCGAAAAACTTCCCAGGTTAAATTTTCAGCAACTCCATCTACTTTTTCAAGTGCTTGATAAATCGGTACCGTTCCAACTGGTACAGGAGAATTTCTAATAATCCATTCACGGGTTGTGTGTATATTCTTCCCTGTAGAAAGATCCATGATGTTATCGGCTCCCCAGCGTGTGGCCCAAGTCATTTTTTCTACTTCGTTTTCGATGGATGAGCTAACAGCAGAATTACCAATATTCGCATTTATTTTCACATGAAAATTACGGCCGATTATCATTGGTTCACTTTCAGGGTGGTTAATATTAGCCGGTATAATGGCCCGACCGCTAGCTACTTCATCTCGTACAAACTCAGCTGAAACACTTTCTCTAATTGATATAAACTCCATTTCTGGGGTAATGATACCTTTACGAGCATAATGAAGTTGGGTTATGTTCCTCTCTGTTTTTGCACGCAAGGGTTTGCGTTTCAATCCCGGAAAAACTTCTGCTTTGGAATGAGAATCAACTTTTTTATAACCATTATCTTCGGGTTTTATTTCACGACCCACATACTCTTCAACGTCCTCCCGGTCAAGAACCCAGTTGCGTCTAATAGGGTCAAGACCTTTACGAATATCAATAGAATACTCAGAATCTGTATAGAAACCGCTAGTATCATAAACGCGTAGAGGTAAATTTTCCTCTTCACCAAATGCTCCTGTTGTTGGACTCAGTTGAATTTCACGCATTGGAACTTTTATATCCGGTCTAGACCCCTCTACATAAACTTTTTTACTTCCTGCAAAATTGGACATAATTGAAACGTTCATGTCATTTACTGAATTACTCATGATTTCATTTCTCCTTTTTAAGTTAGTTTAAAAAGGACAAAATCCAATCCATTTTCGCACGAAAAAGCCAGGTCTCATATTTAAGACCTGGCTAAAGTTAGTATGACTACAGATATGACCAAATTAAATGTCATTGAATAGTAGATTCTAACTTCCCCACGCTGGTATGAACCAGATCAGGTCCTGAGGGTTAAGAAGCTTTAACGCGCTTCTCTCTCAGCCCAACTTTTATTGGACACCCCTAGTCTGAATAGTATTAATTATTACAAGGTAACTATATACCATCCATTTTAACTTGTAAATAATTTCAAAGACCTATTATTTTCATGCCATGTTTTGAATTAAATAAAATCCCCTCCAAGTTAAGTTTTTTGAACTTACTACCTGAAGGGGATATATCCGTTATTTTTTCAGACTCTCAAGGATAGGAAAAAGCTCCTCTAAATGCGTGATTTCATAATTAGGGATGACTTCATTCCGTTCCTTATCATGACGGTTTATCCAAACCGATTTAATGCCCGTACGTGATGCACCAAGGATATCCGTCATTAAATTATCGCCGACCATTAATACTTCATCCTTATCAAGCTCCATGATTTCTAATGCATGCTCAAAAATAGAAGCATCCGGTTTCCCACGTCCAAACGCGCCGGAAATAACGATTTGATCGAAATAAGGAACTAATTCAGGCGTGATTTCAAGCTTAGTATTTTGAAGCTCAGGCGAACCATTCGTCAGTAATAACAATTTGTATTTCCCTTTTAACTCATCTAACACACGGAATGATTCTTCATAAATAAATGGTTTTTTCCGTCTCTCAGCAGGGAAACGTTCTGCTAGCTCAAGACCAAATGCCGGGTCATCAATTCCTAATGCCTTCAAGCCTCTTGTCCAGGCCTCTTTCCGATAAGCCGGTACAATCTCGGCCATCTTACGGAATTCATTATGATCATCTCGAAAATCCCCCCAAAGTCCTTCAAAAGGGTTAATACCGATCATTTGCGTAAATTCATATGTATCATAAGAAGAATAAAGCTCACGTGCTTCTTTCCGTACCGCTTCCTCAAACTCATCCACATTCAAACCATATTTCTCCTTAGCCACTTCGCAAGTCGCTATAAAAGCCTCTTTCACACTCTTCTGATCCCAAAGTAACGTATCATCTAAATCAAAAAAAACTGCCTTTACCAAAATGCTCCCCCTCTTTTCCTACCATTGAATTCGAAAAAATTACACTATTACAATAATAAACCACAACCATTAGAAAAAGAATAATTATCGGTAAAATGCCTTCATCTTTCTTTGAAAGATCAAAATGCTTACCCTATTTACTCATAAAAACTAAAAAAGTTGACATGCGTGTTTTTCCTTATTATCTTTCGAACACATATAACTTTCCATTACTAGCAATCTTAAACTTTGGACCTGTGAATCCCCGTCGGATCAGCTCTTTTCTCATATATACCATGAGAGCAGCATGACTCACAATCAAAACATCCTGCTCTCCTTTTACGAGAAGCCCATCCAATACTTTATTGATCCGTTTCTTAGCAATCTTAATCTCCGCTCTCGTCTGCTTGTTAACCACCGAGCAGCAGCGAATCCAAATGGCCCAAAGTATGAATGGCAGTTTAACCTTCCCGTTAAGTGGTGGAGATGGTATTTCCCGAAGTCCCTCCATCTGATTAACCTCACCAGGATAGATATGCTTAGCCGTCTTCACCGCTCTCGACATATCGCTGCAATAACATCTCTTCCATTCCTCATCGTCCAATAAAGTTGTCCCATAAATAATATCTGCTGCATCATAATCCTTAAACCATTGATTCATATCATCTGCCGTCATATATTTTCCGGTTGGGAATTCATGTGCCACCTTAAAGTGTCGTACTAAACCAATTTTCATTTTTTTCTCCTCTTTAACTTTTGAATTATAAAATTAACTTTCTATTTGATCCACCAACTTATATAATAGGTAATGTAAAAATTATACAAAGGTGGTAATTGAATGCTATCCAAGAATTTCACTAAGATTTTCCTTGCTGTCGCATTAACTTTTACATGCATCTCTTTTTTACTGATAAAAATCGACTCCGTCTCCGCAGCCACTACAGAAAACGCAACGGTGAACACGAAGAATTCCCCTTTATCTGTTAGAAGTGGTCCCGGCACCAGCTATAAAAAAGTAGGATCGTTGGAGAAAGGGAAAGCCGTAACCGTTTATTCAAAAACAAAATCCGGCTGGTCGGAAATTCGGTACAATGGAAAAAAAGCCTATGTATCTACTAAATATTTAAAATTCAGCAATGTGAAGATAACCAAGAAAAAATATAAAAATATTAGTGACTTGTCGTATCCGCAAGTATCAGGACTTAAAAGTAAAGCAGCTCAGGATAAAATTAATCAGGTGTTAACTAAGCATGCCAAGGATGCCTATTCCTCTTATCTGCAAGCAAAAAAGGATAGGGAAAAAGATAAAAATGAGGAATGGTGCAAAGAATCCCCATACTCTTGCCAGTATAGTTACAGTATTTCGTATAAAGTGAAATTCAACCAGGATGAAAAGCTAAGCATTCTCATTGACGATTACTCCTATAGCGGTGGAGCTCATGGAATGGGATACACAACATCCTATAATTTTAAAGTGTCCTCCGGTAAACAGGTGAAAATCAGTGAAATCCTCACATCCAAAGTGAAATATACGAAGGTGCAGAAATATGCTTTTGACTACATGAGGAAAAGAGATAGTTATTATGTTAAAAAGCAGAGCGATGTTCCCGTCAATAAGGATTCACAGTTCTATTATACAAATGGGGGGATCTATCTCGTATTCCAAGAATATGAAGTGGCTCCTTATGCATTTGGCCGCCCTGCAGTAAAAATCCCAAGTAAGGTTTATAAATAATTTCGTCGCACAGGGGCTGACCCCTGTGCTTTTTTATTACCTTTCATTCAATATATCTAACAAATGATGAAAAATATAGAACCATATTTCACAGTCTGATGCGATTTCATGCATACTTACCACCGTATTCAAAAAAGTGATTTTTTAATAATAGATATTTGATGGGAATATGTTTTTAACCAATGTCGAACTTCCTTTTATCTGATGTAAACATAATGTGAAGAAGTTCTTAGTTAAAGGACGAGAATAAGGAGTGTATAGGGTTTACCTGATATGGATAGGGGACCGAATACGAAGAAAAGAAGACTTGTTATGCTAACCAAAACAGTTTTAATATGATCCAAGAATAATGAAAATAGAGAAGGCTTTTTACCTTCTCTATTTTTTTTCACTTCAAAAATTGGAGCTCCGTAATCGTACATATTTTTCTGAATTTATATTTACCACTCATATCACTGAATTGGTAATTATTTAGTGCCTTTTCCAGCTGTCCTTTTAGCTTTTCTTCCGTGATAAATGAATCGACAGCCTCTTTCCAGTTTTCTTTTCCGATTAGATCATCGAACGGAATGATATCTAGAACTTCATCATAAATTTGGATGCTCTGATCAATGCCAAAACTTCCGTATATGCTGCCATTTTCATCAGCAAAAATATGCTCCGATTCCAGATCCTCCACAAGCACCTCTAAAAACCCCTTTGACTCAACAGGCTTGATGGCAATCTCTGCTTCCGCCTTTATAGGCCCAAACCTCTTATCAACAATCTCAATTGTTAACTGAACTTGAATAGGCTGATACACTGCCTCAAACCCTTCACACAGTTCTGCTGCCGAATTATATACCATCAGACCTACCTCCCTTTATCACTATTATTATATAATAAATTGCCCCATTTTCTTATCAAACACTCTTTTTCAGGATCACTTATCAGCATTTCCTTTTTAAAACTCAAATTATTCTTTTCTATATCATAATACTATAAAGATTTGACCCGCAAATTGCCGTCGATGTAATACGTACGATAATAGCATCCTTCTTATGAAGTTTCGGATAGGTTTAAATTCTAAAAAACGAGAATACAAAAAAAGCCCCGAAGAATCGAGGCCTACCTTTGAATAACTTTATATAATTGATGATTCCTAATAAGCATATATGAATCTTCTCAATTAATCCTTCATTTACTCATTATCTTATTGTGTTTTTCTTTTTTAAACTCTTTTATTACCTCATTAAATACATCAGGGTTATTTGTAAACAAACCAGTTGCACCCCATTCTAAAGCTTTTTTCATATCAGCTCTTTCATTTACTGTATACGGATGGAATTGAAGACCATGATTTCTGACCATTTTTACGTATTGTCCATCTACCTTAGTGAAATTCGGACCAACTCCAATGGCATATTCCTTAATAGATTCCAATTCTTTATCTGAAATAGTTGCCTGATTCTTATAAGAGAAAAGTTGAACCAGTGGTAACTTTGGATTCATATCATGAACCTTCAACAGACTTTCTTTACTGAACGATTGTATAAGTACATTTTTGGTACGTCCCTTTGAATCTACCATCTTATAATCTTTCAGAACCTCTAGAAGTTCTTCTTCCATTCCTGGATATACCTCTGGAGACTTAGTCTCAATATAATAATTTGCCTGTCTGCCAAATTTCTTAAAAACCTCTTCAAGAGTTGGAACCACTAACCCTTTATAATTCGTTTTTGCAAATTGTGGATATTTTTCATTGAACCAAGAGCCGGCATCCAGTTTTTTTATTTCTGCTAGTGTTAAATCTTTCACCAGACCTGTACCATTTGTTGTACGATCCACCGTTTCATCATGCATCGCTATTAATTTTCCGTCCTTAGTCATCTGGAGATCGATTTCTATGTAGTCACCCTTCATTTGTTCTCCCAATTGATAAGCGGGAATGGTATGTTCAGGAGCATAACCAGAAGCACCGCGATGCGCGATATTCACAATTTTCTTCTCATAAATTGATGAGTTTGAAAGATTTTCATTTGCTGAAGCAGCAGAAGCATCCAACGAAGTAGCCTGTAATATAAATCCTACGCTCATAATACATAAACCTAATTTCTTTATACTAGTTTTCAATTTCCCTCTCTCCCTTCTATTCTTACTTTCATTTTAGAAGGGAAATGTAAAGCTACAACAAATATAGTGTAAAGAAACTACACATCTTTAAAAATAAGGAAAATACCCCATAAAATATTATATCCACAGAAACCATTTAGTTCTATTCACCTAAATTTAATATATTACCTAGTTCTATTAGACTTTTGTTAACTCATTTTACAAAGCTTTAAGTTGGGAAGAAAATTAAGTAAAGTAATCTATGTTTTTTGATTTACAAAAAACTAGGAAAAGATTACTATTAAAAAAAACAGAATATTAAAATCAAGGGGAATTATGTTAAAAAATTATCAGTATTATCAAAACAAACACCGATTTATACTTAAGGCATTTATGGCAATGATATCTTTTTTATTATTAGTTGGCATTTCTGTATCTCCAATAAGTTGGAAAGCTAATCCTTACGATATGTCTTTACAGGTCATTTTGATATCTGGAATGATTCTTTCTTTGTTATTTTTCATAAAAAAAGAAGCTAATTTATATAAAACCCTATTCATATTCTTAATTACTGTTTATTTATATATTAAATTTTGGGTATTCCCAGATACTGCAATTATGTTGTCTTTATTCGCAATGGCACCCTTAATCCCCATTTTTCTCTTTGATAAAATAGGGTTTTATATTGTCGCTTCTTTAAATATCATACTTGGACCTACTTTTATCTTTGTTATTTCACACACAAAACTTCAGTATACGTACGAGTATGTCGCATTAGATAGTTTTGGTAATACATTGAATTTTATAGCTATACAAATAATATTAGTATTTGTATTTATAGGAACAAATAATAGAATGGAATCCACAAATACGTTTCATAAAGAAATTCAACAAGCTAAACAATTAAATTCAGTCGGTCAGCTAGCCGCTACCATTGCACATGAAATAAGGAACCCCATTACAGTCGTAAAAGGATTTGCCCAGTTATTAGATCAAGAGAAAGAACTGAACGACACAGAAAAATTTTATGTACAAACCATGCTTACAGAACTTGAATATACACAGGTAATAATCAATGACTATTTATCATTAGCAAAACCACAAACAGGATCTGTCCAGGTTATTCATTTGAATCAAGAAATTCAGAAAATCTCTGATTTATTAACTAGTTTTGCAAATAACAATAATATAGGCTTTCAACTTAAATTTAGTGAGGAACTACACATTAAAATGAATCCGATTGAACTTAAACAAGTATTAGTAAATATTATTAAAAACGGGATTGAATCTATGAAAAATCCCGGATTTATCACTATAGAAACAGAACAAGATCGAAATATGGCAAAAATAAAAATCACAGATACAGGTATAGGCCTTTCTAAAGAACAGCTTGAAATACTAGGCACGCCTTTTTATTCACTTAAAGAAAGAGGTACCGGCATTGGCTTAACCGTTTGCTATAACATCGCCCAAAAATATAAAGGAGACATTATGGTTAAAAGCCAATTGAATAAAGGAACATCGTTCAGTATTTTTTTTCCTTTATATAAAGAAAAATTATGAAAAACAACATCTTCCAATAACGCCAACAAAACAAAAAAAGGATGACCTCCCATAACAGGCGGTCATCCTTTTCAATTAAGCTTTAAAGCTATCTTGCCATTTCAGTAAATGATTTTCTAAAAAGCGAAACGAGTCTGAGATTTTACCAGCGAGAGCAAAAATGATAATACCTACGAATAGAAGGGTATACAACAGATGAATCTGAATGATTATTAAGTATCTTCGATTCATACGTTATCCGCCTAGAAAATACCGTACGTTGGCAATGGAGTGAAGGAGACGTGGTCTCATTTGGGATAACTTAGCCATGCAGCTTTACGCTATTGCAGACTACGAGAACCAACACCGCGTTGTTCGCCGTGTCACAGTAGGAAAATGTTCCTGTAAATAAAGACAACGAATCCAGTAGACTACTTATTAAGAAATAAAACTTTTGTCTGAAGTGAAAAGGCCCATTGTTTAACCACTGCATGAGCGAGCGACTGAATGCCGCCAAAAAATACAAGGAAGAAATGATGGCTAATTGCCAATTGAATAAAGGAACATCCTTCACTTTACCTTTATATAAAGACTTAAAATAACATTGAATAAGGGACACTCATAAAAAGTGTCCCTTATTCAGGTATTTATTTGTCATCTTGAGGCGATTTGTTGTACCTTGGGAACTAGGTTTGATACTCACTTACTTTACCTTGTTTATTTAAGCTAATGGTTTTTTTGCTAGACGATTGGTAATGGTATCTTCTTGTGGTGAAGTTCGCCGTATGTAAAAGGCCAGTATGAACGCAACTACGGTTAACCATGTAGCTATCATAAATGCATCATCTACCCCCATTACACTTCCTTGTTTAATGGCCAGTGCCATTTGAGATTTATTTTCTGGTGATATGTTTCTTTCAGTTAAAATTCCCTGTACATGTTTCGTTCCCTGATTTGTCATAACTGACACAAAGAATGCCATGCCAACAGCACCTGCCACCATTCTCAACGTATTAACCATTGCTGTTCCGTATTTATTTAAGCTAAGTGCCAATTCATTTAATCCAGCTGTGAAGATAGGCATCATCAGTATCGACATGCCAAACATTCTAATAGTATATACCCACACCACATAAGAATAAGACGTATCTGTTTCAAGCCGTGTTAAAAGATAGGTTGTAATAATAGTAATAGCAAGTCCGCTTACCGCAAGCCATCTCGCCCCAAACCGATCAAACAGCTTACCTGTGATTGGAGACATAATCCCCATTACAATACCGCCAGGCAATAGCATGAGGCCAGATTCCAAGGGAGTAAAGCCACGGATATTCTGCATATAGATTGGCATTAAAATCATTCCCGAGAACATCCCCATAGTTGCGATGACGTTGATAATCGTAGTTAATGTGAACATCCGATAACGAAAAATTCGAAACTCCAAAATAGGTTGCCTTACAGTAAATTGCCTCCAGACAAATAATACTATACTGATTCCGCCTACAAGGAACATTGTAAGGACTTCTAAACTGCCCCATCCCTTAGTACCGCCTGTAGCAAATCCGTATAGAACTCCGCCGAATCCGATAGTGGATAGAATTACACCCATTTTATCGAGTTTGGGTCGGCTAGTTTCCCCTACATTTTTAATGATAAAAATTGCAAAAAGAAAGTCCAGAAGTGCAAATGGGAAAATGATAAAAAATAGAACTCTCCAAGAATAGTTTTGTACAATCCATCCTGATAACGTTGGTCCTACCGCTGGGGCAAAATTCATCGCAACTCCAAATATCCCCATCGCGAAACCACGTCTGTTAGGAGGAAACAAAGTGAAAATCACATTTGTAATCAAAGGGAATAAAATCCCTGCACCTGCAGCTTGAACCACACGGCCGATCAATAAGACGGAGAAGCTAGGTGCAATTCCACATAAAAAAGTTCCTAAAGCAAAGAGTCCCATCGAAGTAAGATATAATTGTCTTGTATTAAACCGTTCCATCAAGAAAGCTGTGATTGGGATGACAATCCCATTGACCAACAAAAAGATAGTTGTCAGCCAATTAGCTGTTGCAGCTGATATTTCAAAATGATTCATCAATTGAGGCAATGCGATATTGATTAGAGTCTGATTCAAGAAAGCGACGAGAGCACCAGCCAGCATTACCGCAAACATGGGGCCTGTACGAATTTTAGTGATTGCTGTTTTATCGAGATTCATTCATACGGCACTTCCTTTTGGTTGAGTTATTACATATTGTTACTTCCTACTATATTTTCAAGTCTTAATATTCTAATTCGACTTTACTAAGTTAATATGCCTCTCTATCATAAAGGAAATCAACCTCACTTTTCCAATAATACACGTCAGCTAAATTCGATTAACCTCAACTTACGACTTTTAGATGGTGTTTTCTTTTTATCAACTCATATTGGTACTAAAGATATTTCTTTGGTGTTCCCACCTTAATAAATACAACCATACCTTAATTCGTATAATTGTATCTCCATTCTTTAGGTTTATCACTATGAATATAATCAACTCGGTGAATAGATAAAAAAAGAGAAACAGCCGATATATTTATATCGATAGTTTCTCTTCATTCCATATTTCAGCTTATTTTTGTCTGTAACCTCATCCATTACTGTTGTCGTTTTTTAACTTCCTTTTATAAAACTTGCCATTTAATGAGGGAAAGTTCAAAATTCAGGTAGCCTTTTTATGAATTAATTCCCCTGAACGATTATCTCATCGATAATACCATATTCCTTCGCCTCATTTGCGCTTAAAAAATAATCACGATCTGTATCCTTCGCCACCTTTTCGATTGGCTGCCCAGTCCTTTCCGATATAATCTGATTGATATGATCCTTAAGTTTCAAAATCCTTCGGGCAGAAATTTCAATTTCCGTAGCTTGCCCTCTTGCCCCTCCAAGAGGTTGATGTAGCATTATTTCACTATTTGGCAAAGCGCACCTTTTTCCTTTCGTACCCGCCAATAAAAGCATTGCCCCGAATGATGCAGCCATACCCGTACAAACAGTCCGGATATCAGGTTTAATATATTGCATCGTATCATAAATGGCAAAACCGGCACTTGTCGATCCCCCAGGACTATTTATGAAGATGGTAATTTCCTTATCAGGTGCATCTGCCGCCAAGAATAACAATTGGGCAACCACACTATTGGCTAAATGATCGGTGATTTCTTCCCCAATCATGATGATTCTGTCCTTTAAAAGTCTGGAATAAATATCGTATGAGCGTTCACCCTTGCTGGATTGCTCAATTACATATGGAATGGTAGTCATATCTCTTCTTCCTCCTAACAAAATGATTGGCTATGCAGCCATTGAGAGTGTGTTTGAAGGAGTGAAGCATGATTTGGAATGCAGCGAACGATTCATCAGTTTAGGTATCATTGATTCACTGTTCAGGGATTTGAAAGATGGAATGCTTCTTATGAGGATATCAGGATTTTGGGCCTTCAAAGCCTGTGTCATCAGAGACATCAGCCTCTGTTCTTCTTCATGTTGCCAATCATTCACACAGGACATCGAACGCTCTTCAACACCATTATCAAAGCGCTTTTTCACACGATTTAAAATGGCCTTTACAGCTGTTTCCGTCGTGTTCAAATAATCTGAGATCTCCTTAGATCGATAGAGGAACCCTTCCTTTAATATGAACACCACAGCTTGTTTTGGGGTAAGGGATTTTATAATATATTCAACCGTTTCAAAGGCATTTTCCCCAATTGCCCCCTGCTGTTCGGTGTCCTTCAGATCTTCTAAAGTTTCTTTTTTTCTTTTACGTATCGTATCAATCCAGGAATGACGGGCTATCGTCTTCAATAAAGCCGTTGTTACCTCCATTTTATTCCCATAGCCTTGCATTGCCTTCAGTATCGTTTCCTGTGCCAAATCATCGCCATCCCAATTATTTTGGGTCAAGAATCGGCAAAACCGAAGCAATTCAGGATAGACTTCACGTAAAATCATGTCGTTATCTTTTTTTTCAGAAATATCTTCCTTCAACTTATTTATCATTTTTCTCACTCCTTCAACACCCTCTATCCTATAAACGTTTCAGAAAGTGAAAAAGATATGGGGGTGAAAAATTTTTCCTTTATTATATTCTATTCCATTTTTTTTCTGTTGATTTCCTTTCATACTAAAAACCTGTTTGGTTATGACCCTAAACAAGCTAATGTCGGTGTTCTGTATGCAACAAATAGACTTTCCTCGTACTTCCCCGTTATGCATCGAGTTCGTCACCATCATTTCAGCGAGGCCCTTTCTTTCTAGCACACTTAAAATCCTCCTAACATTCCGCTCCGTTCCATTAAGCCAACTTGCCAAGATGTGACCTCCCGCTTATGGTTCCGCATATATGTAACCTTTCAGTCTATTCCTGAGAATAATGTAAAATACCTCTTGCCTCTTGGGAATGTAATTCTTTTAACTTCCTCCTTTTCCTTTCTAACTGAACTTTTGATCTGTACTATTTTCATTTCTTTTACCTATGCAACACTAAGAAGCTCTAGCTAAGATATAAGCAAACAATGAACTACAAACACCAATGTAAACAAATAGTTAAAAGTTGACTTTCAAAACGGTAATTTTATTGACTTCTTGCCATTTCAAAGGTTATTCTTAATTTATCAGATAAAAGTATACATTCAAATTATTGATTCTACTAGCAGGATGAAAGAGCTGAGGCAAAATGGCGAAAGAACATTTAATTGACGTTCAACCAATCAGATCATTGGAAAAATTAGATGATATGAAATGGTCATTGAAAAGACATTGCAGCGAAAGAGATTACATATTGTTCCTTTTAGGAATAAATACTGGCTTACGTGTGTCTGATCTATTATCGTTGAAGGTAAAGGATATTAAAGGCAAGATGAAAATTATCATTAAGGAAGGCAAAACAAAGAAGCCTAGAACAATACAGCTTAACAATGTATTTAATGAGTTAGCAACTTATATAGATACCGTTGATAGTGAATGGCTATTCCCTTCACGCAAAGGTGATAAGCCGATAAGCAAGATACAAGCATACAGACAACTTAATAAAGCCGCAAATATGGTAGACATTGAAAGTGTAGGAACCCATACCATGCGGAAAACATTCGGATACTGGTACTATAAACAGAGTAAAGACGTGGCTAAATTACAAATAATTCTTAACCATTCACACCCTGAAATAACTTTGAAGTACATAGGAATTGTTGATGAAGAAATAGAGGACAGCTTAAATGGCTTTGTACTATAGGAGGACGGATTAAATGACACTAACTGAATACAATGCACAATACGAATATATCATTCGCAGTAATATTTCTGACAGACAAAAGGCCCTGAAATTAGCAGATTTAATGACCGATATGAAAGGACATCTAAATGAGGCGGGCGAACATCAGAACAAAGAGGCAAATGCTTTGTATAGAAAAGTATCCCTACTATCCAACCTGTTATAATCAAGCTGAAGACCTTGCCTTATGTGCAGAGGTCCTTTTTTTGTCTTGACAGTAGCGAATACAATTGCAGTCTGAAGTAAATGCTTTGTTTCTGTCAGGCTTTTGACTGAACCTTATTTAATAATGCCCCTGTACCAATCGCATTGGGCAGGCCTTGTCCTCTTCCTGCACTTCTCTGACTCTCCTAAGCCGTTTGTTAATCGAAACAATCTTAACTCCAGACTTCTTTCGAAAAAAAATAAATTGATTAATATGATCCTGCTTAATTATCGCCGCAGTGGTTTCAATGTTTACATATTAAACATACTTAAAGAATACTTTTTTGCCATCATTTCCAAGATCTTTATCCCGGCAACGCTGTTTCCCTTCTCATCCAGCGCTGCACCATAAATTCCAATCCCACATTTTCCAGGGACGGCACCCATTATTCCCCCTGACACACCGCTTTTAGCCGGAATGCCAACATTAATGGCAAATTCACCTGATGCGTTATACATGCCGCAGGTAACCATGAATGTCTTGCAAATACGGGCTATATCCACGGGGATGATTTGCTTTCCCGTCAACAGATCTTTCCCATTCATAGCTAGCACACAGCCTATCCTCGCCAAATCCTGACTGTCCATTTCAATGGCACACTGCTTCGAATACAATTCAATTAAGTCCTCCACATCCTCATTTATTACATTATGCTGCTTTAAAAAATAGCTTAACGACCGATTTAAGTCTGCTGTATTGTATTCTGAACGGGCAACATCTTCATTAAAACCGATAGTAGGATTTTGCGTCAACTCCCTGATAAAATGTAAAATACGCTTGAATCGCTCTTTTACACTGTCACCTGCAATCATGTGGGTCACAGTCAATGCTCCTGCATTGATCATCGGGTTTAACGGTTTGGATGCCTTGTTTGTCTCTAACTTGGCAATCGAATTATAAGGGTCACCGGTGGGTTCTTTTCCTACATAGGAAAAGACATATTCCTCCCCTTTTTCCATTAATACCAGAGCAAGTGTCAAAACTTTTGATATGCTTTGCAGAGTCATTTTACCATTTACATCCCCCGCACAATATCCTTTACCGTCAGGATAGTAAATAGCCACAGATAAATCCCCAGGATTCGCCTTTTCAAGAGCCGGTATATAGTCCGCCACTTTTCCCTTATTTGTATATTTTTTTGCCATATCAACTAATTGCTGTAATTCTTCATTGGACCTGCATTGACATCTCATATTGTTCACAATTTGCCGCCCCTTTGAAAATTTGTCATGTGAAGTGCTGTTAGATAGTGGTCTTATTATTAATTACCATATTACGTGGTTATTATTTACAAAACAGGATTTGTCTTCACTTTATATATCCGGCAGTGAAAAACGTATTATTTTTCCCCACCCTTCATACTCCTTTGGCTATTTCATTATTTTCAATAAATAAAAGTATATCTGTTCCCAACTTCATAAATATGTACACAGCAATGAGAACATTGAGGAAAAAAGAAGGAGATGAATTAATAAAACATGTGACTATGGGCTTTGTGAAAAACGTTAGAATTTCAGTTCAAACTTAAAGACTGACTGACTTATAGAAGTCAGCTTCAGCTGCTGCTAGCATATCTCCGACTAACAGGAAGGCTCATTTCGTTCGTCCAACGCTTGAGCGGATTCGGGAGCGACTATTCCGGATTGTGTCCCAGGGTGGAAATCGTTCTGGAAGAGGGAAAGAGAAGGGAAACAAGAAGAGCTTAGAAGAATGAACTCAAGAGTTTCAGCTTCAGGGGGTGACTGATTCAAGGGAGAAAAGGAATCAAGAATCTGTCTCCAAAGGTCTTGATAAGTTAACTCCAGAGAAAGCTCTTTGCATTCTGTCTTCTGATATAGGAACCCAAAAGCTAGCTCCAGCGCCAACTTGGGGAGGTGACTTAAAAGCTGTCTTTCGAGAAAGAACAAATAGAGAGGACTCTCACTCTGTTATATGTACATAGTTCTGTTTGACTCATAGTGACACAAAGTAGCTTATGGAGGACGATGTAATCTCAATAGTCCTCTCATTAGTTCTCAAGAGTCCACCCATTTGTTTTGTTTCCCTTTAAAGTCGGGTCTTCATTTTCTTTTATGTTCTTAACCGTCGGAGCTAACTAAATTTCCTTTTTCTTTAAGTACATTACTTTATTAGCATTTTATCTAATTCACGGACTTTATCATATGACTCTAATAGTTGTTCAGGTATTAATGTTCTCCCATAATCCCAAGCATTAGTTTCTATTTCAGATTTTAGCTTTTCTTTTTCTTCTTCGTTACACATACATAATAATCCTTAAATCATGTTTGTTTTTCTTAAAATCTAAATAATAACCAATAATACGATAAAGTATAATTTTAACAAAGTCTTCCTCTGTCTCTTTTATTCTAACTTTTCCTTTATAACCGTTAACTTGAAGATAATTAAATTTTATAGTATTGGTTGATACGTTATAACTCATAGGTGCACTTAGATTATTGTCAAATTCATGAATAATATCCAAATTGTGTTCATTTAATGTGTTATTAATTATCTTTTCGATATCGCTTATATAAAGCATTTAACTATCACTTCCCTTTTAATGACTTACTTCATTATAGTATTGGCTTAAGTTATTCTTCCTTTATCAATATAATAAACTGTTGAGATATTAAAATCACACAGGTAAAAAATAAAGGAAATATTTACTATACAATAATGAAGTGGTGTGTAAGTCCTACGAGAAGATTGTGATTAATCCCCTAATAGAACCCCTAAAAGGGAAGGGATTGCCTCCTCTTTTTATCACACATCACTTAAATCAATTCCAACTAACTAGTTACCCCTAATTCCTGTCTCCAATAATAAAAGAATTAAAGTATAATCCCTTAAATCTGGTTGCTTGAGAAGGTGCTCAAGTTGTTCAGTTGAGAAGGTTTGTACAATATATTTTCAATCCTTGAGTAGCTTAATATTTTCTACTGGGTTCTTTCTAATGAGCTTTTGCTTATAAAGAAAATTGAAGTACGCTCTAATGGATCTCAATCTAGTATTAATAGTGACAATTTTTAAGCCTTGCTCCTTCATATAAAGAATCACATTCCGTTGGATCATCTCGTAAATAATTCGGGTCCAATACTAAATCTTGTTCCTCAAGGTAACGTTGAAATGCTTTTAACTCATTCTAATAGAAACGAATGGAATGAGAGCGTAAGTTTCTTAATTTGCAATCATCAATAAACAACTCAAGGGAATCTTTGAAGTCATATGCCTTGGAGTTTACCCCCTTTTCAACTTGTGGTCATACGACTCGTGGAATACACTGTTAGGAAAATAATCGTGTGCTGTAAACACAAAAAAAGCTCTCTACTAAGTAGAGAACTCCTTTTTCTTACTTTCAAACCCTTTTCCTGCATATTCAAAATCAATAATTTTATATCACGTTCTGTCATTGATACTAATGGTCGTTTAATCGCATTAAATTGTTCATGATAATACTTCAAAGTATGAGGTCGAAGATTCCGTAATTTGCAATCTTCAAAAAATAATTTCAATGCATCTTCATCTGTGGTAACGTACATAGTTTTGGTGACTATTTTTAATTCATCTTCTGTAAGCAATGTTCTTCGTTTACTCACCGCACATGACCTCCGCACATTATTAGTGTCAAATCTGTAGTGTGAGAAAAATGAAAAAAGGTCTTACACAATTAAGTGTAAGACCTTGATACAACAGCATTCTTAGCTGTCTCATGATACCGGTGGCCGGGGTCGAACCGGCACTCCAGAGGAACACGATTTTGAGTCGTGCGCGTCTGCCAATTCCGCCACACCGGCATTTTTGTTGGAGGCGGCAACCGGAATCGAACCGGTGGTAAAGGTTTTGCAGACCTCTGCCTTACCGCTTGGCTATGCCGCCAACGTTTTTGGAGCGAAAGACGGGATTCGAACCCGCGACCCCAACCTTGGCAAGGTTGTATTCTACCACTGAACTACTTTCGCGAATGGCTGGGCTAGAAGGGATCGAACCTTCGCATGACGGAATCAAAATCCGTTGCCTTACCGCTTGGCTATAGCCCATTAACGTTATATTTATTATACCATCATTTATTAAAAAATGGGGCGACTGATGGGAATCGAACCCACGAATGCCTGAACCACAATCAGGTGCGTTAACCACTTCGCCACAATCGCCATTATAAAATTAAAATTGGCAGGGGTAGTAGGACTCGAACCCACACTGGAGGTTTTGGAGACCTCTGTTCTACCTTTAAACTATACCCCTATAAATAAAATGGTGGAGGGGGGCAGATTCGAACTGCCGAACCCGAAGGAGCGGATTTACAGTCCGCCGCGTTTAGCCACTTCGCTACCCCTCCGCATATGGATGTTACTGGTGCCGGCAAGAGGACTTGAACCCCCAACCTACTGATTACAAGTCAGTTGCTCTACCAGTTGAGCTACACCGGCACTACAATGGTGGCTCAGGACGGAATCGAACCGCCGACACAAGGATTTTCAGTCCTTTGCTCTACCGACTGAGCTACTGAGCCAAACAATAAAAATGGCGGTCCCGACGGGAATCGAACCCGCGATCTCCTGCGTGACAGGCAGGCATGTTAACCGCTACACCACGGGACCATAGATTGCGGGGACAGGATTTGAACCTGCGACCTTCGGGTTATGAGCCCGACGAGCTACCGGACTGCTCCACCCCGCGACGTTAATAATGCTGCTATTGCATCAAGTTTTCGTGTTAACTGTTTCATTATATCTGATAATAGAAACAACTTGTTGCTTTTTGAAAAATGGTGGAGGATGACGGGATCGAACCGCCGACCCTCTGCTTGTAAGGCAGATGCTCTCCCAGCTGAGCTAATCCTCCATATGTTTTCGAAATGGTGACCCGTACGGGATTCGAACCCGTGTTACCGCCGTGAAAGGGCGGTGTCTTAACCGCTTGACCAACGGGCCAGTTTTAAATGGCGGAGAGCAAGGGATTTGAACCCTTGAGACAGGGTTACCCGTCTACACGATTTCCAATCGTGCTCCTTCGGCCACTCGGACAGCTCTCCAATAATGGCTCCGCAGGTAGGACTCGAACCTACGACCGTTCGGTTAACAGCCGAATGCTCTACCACTGAGCTACTGCGGAACGATATAAGCTTGGCGACGTCCTACTCTCACAGGGGGAAACCCCCAACTACCATCGGCGCTGAAGAGCTTAACTGCCGTGTTCGGAATGGGAACGGGTGTGACCTCTTCGCT
>NZ_JBNNTG010000050.1:0-23306 GCF_050278525.1 Peribacillus sp. NPDC096540
GAGATCTACGTCCCAACCAGCCTAATCATGTTTCCACAAGTAGGGGGCGAACTGTTTAGTTGACGGGGTCCAAGCCCCACGGGCAGGAACGTTCTGCCCCGGCTACCGTTATCATATATCGATATAAAAAATGGTCAACCAGAAATTTCTGGCTGACATTATAATACGAAAGGGGCAGGATTGTTGAAAATCAATATTTAACTTGTATTCAGCAATCGGGGTATTTAATTGAATAACTCATTTGCGTTATTGTGAAACTAAAATGGGTGATGATTATGAAAAGCTGTTTTAAAAGGAATGTGTGTTTTTATATAATTAAAATACCAATTATTATTTAATTGTGATGTCTGACCTCGAGCAAAGGTCGGACATATAAAACTATGGGGAGGAAAGCATTATGAAACAAATGAATGCACCACAGGTACGGATTGTACCTTGGGACGACGGCGACCTTAATTTGCTTCGTCTTCTCAATGCGCCTGAAATGACCATACACTTTGGCGGTCCTGAGACTGAGGAAAAACTCCTTGCTCGCCATAAAACGTATTGTGAGATTGCCGGGCAAGGAACCGGTCGTATGTTTAAGATTCTTTTGCTTCCGCACAACGAAGTCGTTGGCAGTGTAGGCTATTGGGATAAGGTTTGGCAAGGAGAAGATGTTTTTGAGACGGGATGGAGTGTTTTGCCGGAATTTCAAGGTAGAGGGATAGCAACAGCAGCAACAGCGAAAGCCATCGCTTCTGCCGCTTCTGAAAAGAAGCATCGATTCATTCATGCTTACCCTAAAATCATCAACCCCGCTTCGAACACTATTTGCCGCAAGCTCGGTTTCTTGTTTATGGGTGAGTGTGATTTTGAATACCCCATCGGGACTCCTATAGGATGTAATGATTGGAGATTAGAAATAGGCGAAAAATAAACCATAGATTATAAGAAAATGAAAGATCCTATATAAAGTAATTTACCAGAATTACCTGAGTTAATTATTCCAGAATAGGGCGCTTTTCTTTAGCAAGAAGGCGTCTTTTTGATATACCCCTACACATAATGGGATTAGATTTTGTTAAGGTGAAAATATTGTGAACATTTTCACTTAAACTATAGGGTGCGTTAGTTCATTAACTTGGGTTGCTTCGGCAGCCTTTTCTTATGGCACTAAAGGGGCAGATTAGTTCAATAACGAAAGTTAATTTTTGGTTGTAGATGCGCATTTAAATTTATGTTTCGTTTTACTATTCAACTAACGATACATTAGTGGAAAATTGAAGCTAAAAAAGCACTACTCAAAAAGTAGCGCCCTTTGTAACTATTTTTGTTGTTCGAAAAGAAATGCACCATAGTCTGTATTGCAGCCAGTAAATTCGAGTTGTCTTAACATAGCCGTTATATTTCCTCTGTGATAAGTTCCATGATTGACAATGTGCGTAATCATATCATGGTACGAACAATCCAATTGACCAAAAAAGATGGATTCAATTTGATCAAAGTCATTGATTTCATTGAAAGCTTCTCTAAATTCTAAATATAAATCGTCATATAGTTTTTGCAAACCAGTAATATCTTGTTTTTGTGCTGATTCTGCTAAAACTTCCACTCTTTCCTTCATCTCATCAATATCGGAACTTTCATCCCTTAATATAGTAGAAAGCCATCCGTGATCAACAACATACATATGAACCAAAGTATCTTTTATTGATGGGAATACGCTAGTAACTTCTTCGGTTGTAACGTTTTGAGGTAATGTTTGCAAATGAGCAAAAACTTTATTATTTGCCCAAATATGATAATCGTAGAATTTTAATGAACTGTTTTTCATTGAATGAAACCTCTCTCTTCATTTATTAAGAGAAGAAGACACAGTTTTTGGATCAGTAGGTGATTCTTCCCCTGACTAAATATGTTTCAACCCAGTTCTGTAATTTGTCATAATAAACGCCTCCTATTTGATAATCATATTACTGGAATCCAATACGCTATGCAAGGAGAGGTTAATTTGCATTTTATAGTTGGTGTGCATGTTAAAAGATTTCTACTGTTTTTCAGCAAGCGGGAGAGAATAAGATTGTGAAGGATTGTACTTAAACTAACGGGTGCGTTAGTTGCATAAGATATGAGATCCTTGAAGATCCTAAGCGAAGGAAATTCGGGGCTTTATTTTTTCATAACATGTATTATCATAGTTTTTCGCGTTTTGCGGTCTGGACCATAATTAGAGTGTTCAATATAGCTATCATTCCCCAGAAATAGGAATCAAATTTGAAGAATCCGACCAATAAAGGTCGGCTTTTTTCATACTATTTTTAGCAGCAGCCTCCACCAACAAAGCTAGCTCCAACAATGATTAAGAGTATAAACAAAACGACTATGAAGGCGAAACCTCCACCAAATCCAATACCGTCCATACAGAAACCTCTCCTTATTTGTTTTTAAGGAGGAACTTAATTAAATGGGTTATATTACCTTATGCTCTAATTAGGAAAATGACACAATAGTCGGGTGGGTTAGTTCTATAAGAAGAAGTAAAAAAAGTTGATTCCTTAACGTAGAGGAGATCGACTTTTTAGGTTGGAATTCTCTTAGCGTATAAAATTTTCGAAATGGGCGGTATAGCATTGTTGCTACCGTTCGAAAAAGTACACTTTTACGAGCTTTTTTGATTGTTACTTCTTTAAAATATACTCTGTTAACCAATGCTTTTGATTTTTCTTCTTCAACTAACGAAAAAACGCTAGTTCACATAATGCTAATTATCAGTATTGAAAAAGGATCTTCGATTAAAGATCCTTTTTGCTGCTTGTGAACTAAACTTCCCAGTTAGTCTAAACTCAGATATTTAGTGACGACCTGTTTGATCTAGCTTGAGCCAGCCTAGGATTAAAAGGGACTTTCACTAATGACGGCCGGTTGTCACCTTGATGAGAGTTGTATCACTAATCACCGCTTGGGCCGAAGCTTTATACGGGTCTTTATCCCATAATTGAGAGGTATAACAAGAGGTTTGACCTTTATTTACCCTCCCGTTTCCCTCGTAAATGAAGAAGATACTTGAAAAAGCCGAAGCACTGAATAAAAAAGAGCATGGTTTGCAAATGAAATTAGTAAGTGAATTAGAACGTTAAAAGCCTACATCCCGATTTTAAGGATGTAGGCTTTTATTGAATTAATATTAGTTCTTTATTTTAAATGTATTTGTACATTATAATTCTAACACAACTACACAATTGTACAATTACACAATTGCACAAATTCATATTTTCTTCTTTATATTATAGATAGTCATTCTTGTTACACCTGTTTTTTCACTTATATTTTTCACTGACTCATTCTCATTGAGCAAACGGATTATTTCATTGGAACTACTTGGCTAATTATTTGAATAGAATTAAGAAACCCAGCTAATCTCCTATGAAGGTAGCTGGGTTTTAAAGTTGCATGTGCAAAATAGCACTTAAAATAAGTGCAAATTATCGCCTAAAGTGACACCGAAAGGGCTGCGAGTGATCCAGACGAATGACTCGCAGCTTCTTTATTTCAAAACGTTCATTGCCCAAAGCTATTTGAGGGGAATCTTAAATTTTTTAGCCTTTTTTACAACAGTGGACTGGTCAATCTGTAATACCTCTGCCACTTTCCTTGTTGTTTTATATTCTATAAAAGCAGCAATTAATAAATTTCTTTCTACAGCTTCTACAGTCTCTTTTAATGGCCCTAATTTATTGCTTAGACTAATAGATAATGGCTCGATTAAATAATGTATTTTATTACTCCCAATTTTGTCTCCAATAGTAATTATAACCAACCGTTCGATCATATTTTGTAATTCTCGTATGTTTCCTGGAAAATCATATTCGAGCAGTAGCTTTATTGCATTTTCGGAAAAATATTTCTCTGTTCCATATTTGTCATTTATATTTTCTAAGAACATGTTTATTAGGAACGGTAAATCTTCTTTTCTTTCTCTTAATGCTGGAATATTAATAGGAATTACATTTAATCGGTAAAATAAATCCTCTCTAAATCGCCCCTGTTTTACAACCTCTTTTAAATTCTTATTAGTTGCAGCAATTACTCTTGCTTTTACTTCATATGAAGTGGTTCCACCAATTCTTCGTACCCTCTTATCATCTAAAACATGTAGTAGCTTAACCTGTAGACTTAATGGAAGCTCTCCAATTTCATCTAAAAAAATGATTCCTTCATCTGCAATTTCGAATAATCCCCTTTTTCCTTCCTTTGAGGCACCCGTAAATGCCCCTTTCTCGTAGCCAAAAAGCTCAGATTCTAAAAGGTGTTCTGGAATGGCGCCACAATTTATATTAACAAAGGGGAGATCACGGCGTTTACTAAGAGAATGAATCATTTTTGCCATAAATCCTTTGCCAACACCCGTTTCCCCCAGCAATAGAACGGTGGCATCAAAATTTACAACGTGATGAACTGTATCAATAATTTGTTTCATAGCTGCACTTTTATAAGTAATTTTTTGGTTGTCTATTCCATTTCTTTTACTTAATTCCTGTTTAAACCAATCTAACTCAGTTTGTAGATTCTTAAGGTCTGATTTTAACTTTTTTGTCTCTGTAATATCCTTTGAAATATTTATAACTTTTTCAATGTTCTTATCCTTATCAAAAATCGGAATCCCTGTTACTAAAACGATTTTATCGGCCGAGGTTTTTTGAACCAAAGTTACCCTATCTTTTCTTTTCAACACTTCGCTTGTAACCGATTTATCAAAAATTTTCTTATCCTCTAGGTACAAAGAGCTTTCCCCTAATATTTCTGATATCTTTACTCCAAATAATTCCTCACAGGATTTACTAACTCTTATAAATATCCCCTCACCATTTGCAATGGTAATCCCATCAAAGCTTACATCTAGTATCGATGTTAATTCTTCAATGGCCTGATTATTTAATGGCATCATATCTCCCACCCTTCAAAAAGTTGGTTGGACGACATTTGATGATTATTTTCATCATTAAATGATGAAAATAATCATCAAAGAAATAAAACATCCAAGCAAAAATACCTTTAAATAGCGTTTTGTAAATATATTTATGGTTGGCACAATATTTGCAATATATAAAATAGTCTTCGAAATAGTATAACACTAGTTTTCAAGACTTACATAATTTTATTGAATTTATAGGAAGGTGAGAAGATGCAAGTAAATATCGATAGAGTTTCAAAGGATTTTGAAATCATAGTTAGCTATACAAATACTCCTGAAAAAGGTTGTACCCGCTTTTCATACAGCACCGAAGATAAGAAAGCAAGAGAATATCTCCTTACACAGATGAAACAGCTTGGTCTTTCAATAAAAGTAGATGCAATAGGAAATATTAGAGCTAAGTATGGTGATATGGAAAACCCCTCAATTATGATAGGTTCCCATATTGATACTGTTAAAAATGGCGGTAAATATGATGGCTTAACTGGGGTTTTAGTAGGCTTAGAGGTTATAAGAGTATTAAAGGAAGAAAGTATTCAATTATCTCGTCCAGTCGAATTAATCATTTTCACAGAAGAGGAAGGCTCTAATTTTGGGATTACCTTACTAGGCAGTAAGGTACTAACCGGAAAATATGAACTAGAGGATTTAAAGCTTATAAAAAATGTGGATGGAAAAGATCTTTATAAAGTTGCAAAAGATTTTGGATTAGAAATTGAAAACATCAAAAAAGACGTACTTAAAAAGAATGAAGTGGATACTATGATTGAATTGCATATAGAACAAGGTGCAGTATTAGAATCGAAAAACAAATCCATAGGAATTGTACAGGCAATAGCAGGAATGAAAACATTTAAAGTTTCTTTAAATGGTATCTCAAACCATGCGGGAACAACTCCAATGGAGCTAAGATCCGATCCAATGGTCGGAGCTTCTCATATTATTTCTCATATTCAAAAGGCAGCGAATGAAATGGCACTTCCTTCAACTGTTGCTACGGTTGGAAGGATAGATTGTCAGCCTAATATGGGCAATGTTATTCCTGGAAATGTGGAATTCCTTGTAGATATAAGAGATGTAGAACCACAAGGAATCAATTTCATTGCTGATGAACTGAGGACTAAGGTTGAAGAAATTTCATCTAAGTATTCCCTATCAAGCGAAATTAAACTGATAGGAGAATCTGAAGTAGTCAAATTATCACCCAAAATTATAGAAACTATAGAGCAGGCTGCCATTGAACATGGATATAGCTATATGAAAATGAATAGCGGTGCTGTTCATGACGCTGTCATGCTAACTGAATTAGCAGATGTAGGAATGATTTTTATACCGAGTGCAGGCGGTAAAAGTCATTGCCCAGAAGAATATACAAGTATTGAAGAAATTAAATTAGGATGTGATCTTCTACTAAATGTTGTTTTATCTTTAGCTTGTAAAGAAGATAAGTTAAATATTGTTTAGTAGAATTTGGTTGATATAATCTAAATAGATCGAATTTTCAATAAAAAGGAGGAGATAGCATGAGTTTATTAATTAAGAATGGAACTATTGTTACTGCTGTAGATGAATTTATCGGAGACATACTTATTGATGGAGAGAAAATTGTTGCGATTGGCAAAGAATTAAATTTTCCTGTCAGTCAGGTAATTGATGCTACAGGCAAGTATGTATTACCAGGTGGTGTTGACCAACATGTGCATTACTCTTTTGACTTTAAAGGGGAAAAAGTAAGAGGTTTCGAAACTTCAAATGCTGCCATTGTGGGAGGTACAACTACCGTTATAGAATTCGTTAATCAAGAGGCTGGCAAAGGAATAGCTGAAACTATCATTGATTATGATAAAAAAGAAGTTTCAGATTTAGCAATGGTTGACTACTCTTTCCACGGGGTTGTATGTGAACCTACAGATGCACTTTTTAGAGAGATTCCAAGTTTACCAAGTAAGGGAATTCCCACAATTAAGTTATTTATGGCATATAAGGGACTTCCTTTCCATAGCGATGACGAGGCATTATTCAAGGCTTTAAAGGCCTCAAAAGATGCTGGAGTTACTGTTATGGTTCATGCAGAAAATGCAGTTGTGATTGACACACTTCAAAAAGAGTGTATTGCTAATGGTCAAACAGAACCATATTATCATGCCCTTTCAAGACCAACTTTAGTGGAAATTGAGGCAACACAGAGAGCTATTAATCTAGCAGCATTAGCTGAGGCCCCAATTTATATTGTTCATGTCACTGCTAAAGAGGTTATGGAGACAATAAGATCATCTCACAATAAAGGTATTCCAGTATATGGAGAAACGTGTACACACTATTTGATGCTTGATAAAGAGGATTTAGCAAAACCCAATTTCGAAGGAGCTAAGTATGTATGCTCACCGGCACTAAGAACTGAAGACGATCGGAATGCTTTGTGGGAAGCAATTAATAATGGTTGGTTAAATTCAGTGAGCTCCGATCATTGTGGATTTAACTGGGAATCACAAAAGCATATGGGAATTGATGATTTTACAAATATACCAAATGGATCACCAGGTGTAGAAAATCGTCTAGGCATTCTTTGGACTTATGGGGTAAATAAAGGGCGAATTTCTAGACAACGTCTAGTAGACCTATATGCAACAACACCTGCCAAAATTAACGGATTATCACACCGAAAGGGCCATATTGGGGTTGGAATGGATGCAGATATCGTTATCTATGACCCTGATCATAAGTCTATTATCTCCAATGAAACTAGTTTACAGGGAGTTGACTTTAATATCTATGAGGGTTTTGAGCAAGAGGGAAAGGTCGATAAGGTTTTCCTTAGAGGAAAATTAATGGTTGATCATGGCGAGTTTGTTGGTCAAAAGGGCGATGGGAATTTCGTACCAGGAAAGGCGTTTGGGTTATGTTTTGAAAATGAGCAAAAGGTAAAGCGATTAGAGCCGGTTAGTAAAAACTAGTGAAAGAGGGGGCTCTCCTCCTCCCCTTCTTTACTAATAAAAAATATCCTAGAATTGAACCGAAGTCGATATATCGTTGGAGTATTAGTTAAGTGTAATTGAAACCGTTTTCTAAACAGACCATCTAGCACTAATTTTGGTGTAGAGCCGTATTTAAAAGTGAAAATTAATATGGAGAATTTAAAGATAGTAGTTTTGTTAATAAAGTTATCAAACAATTATTTTAAGGGGGATAAGTATGGCCGGTCATAATATAGAGAATTGCGATAATGTGCACAACAACACCTTAAAAAAAAATCTCAGTAGTGGGCACGTCCTTGGTTTGTCAATGGCCGATGCATCTCCTGCAATGGCCGTACTTCTATTAACTACAGGAGTATTTTCAATCGGTGGGACAGCTGCAATCGGTTCATCCATAATCTTATCTGTGGTTGTAATAATGATTGCATTGACTCTTGCAGAACTGTCCTCTTTGTACCCTTTTAGTGGTGGAATGTACTCCTTAGTCAGTAATGCACTCCCCAAACCTCTTTCTTGGATTGCAATGTTTAACCTCCTTATTCAGGGAGTTGTTTTGCCAGCAAGTTTTGTACTAGGGGTCGCTGAATTTCTAAAAGATTTGTTTCCAGGTTTACAGATTTCTAGCCAGATAATAGCGCTTATTACTTTGACTCTAGTAATGATTATTGCAATCATGAGTGTTGAAATGGGTGCTTGGGTAACGGTTGGCATGGTTATTATACAGGTAGGTGTGTTGCTTGCTGTAGTAGGAGCTGCCTTTGTTAATCCACATCAGCCATTTATGGATATTACATTCAATCCCACTATGTTAAAGGATGGTGTCCTCGTTCCTGTTACTTTAGGAGTTATGATAACTACTTTAGCGCCAGCTTTTGGTGTTATTAACGGTTATGATGCAGTGTTAGGGTTTGCAGAAGAACTAAAGGGTGGTCCAAAGGTTCTTGCAAATACAGTCATTAAGGCTGCAGTGTTAGCATCAGTTTTTATATTAGTGCCACTTATTGCAGGTGTTATTGCGGCTCCAAATTTAGTGGAATTCTTTGGTTCAGATTCCCCAATCGTCTATTCTGTAAAACAAGCCTTTGGAAATCAGATTGGAGCTTTGATCACTATTGGAGTAATCTTTGCGCTATTTAATGCTGCATTATCTCTCTTTATGTACTTCAGCCGAGTTCTCTATTCGACAGGCCGTGATAAAGTCTGGACACCTAGCATTAATAATTTATTATCAAAATTAAATAAGCATAGTGTGCCAGCAGCAGGAGTTATGGTATTGTTTGTTCCTACTACAGTTTTACTTTTTGTTTCACAACTTAATTGGCTTATTATTTTTTCTGGAACAGTAATATCAGTCGTTTATTTCTTTATCGGAATATCTGGAATTATGAGTAGAATTAATAATAAGCATGCAGAAAGGCCATATAAAATGCCATTGTGGCCAATACCTAGTGTTATTGTTGTTCTTTTTACTGGTTTTGCAATTGTGACACAAGAGACTCAGTATCTGGTAGGGGAGTTAGTTCTTGCTATGATAGCCTTAATATCTTATTTTTTCTTTTCAAAGATTAACATGAACACTAAAGAAGATAATGAAATTTCTAAAAAGAGAGGAGTAATATAATGTCTAAAAGAGTTGTAGTAATTACTGGTGCTGGAAGAGGTATAGGATTAGCGACTGCCAAAAGATTTGCCCTAAGTGGAGATTTACTCTCACTCAATTTCCACTCATCAGAAGGTCAATTAGCTGAGGTAGCAAAAATCGCAAAGGACAATGGTGGAGACGCAATAATTCTTCAAGCAGATTTGAGTGTACATGAGGAAGCTGTAAACTTCATTAAAAAAACTGAGGAATATTACGGAAGAATAGATGTATTGATTAATAATGCTGGCATTCTTCAATCAAAAGATGCTCATACCATTGAATGGCATGAATGGCAAAGAATGATTGATACGAATGTAGGGAGTACTTGGTCATGTATTAGTACGGCATTACCCCGTATGATTGAGCGGAAAAGTGGGAGGATCATTAATGTTAGCTCTGAGCTAGGGTTAATTGGTTTTCCAACATATGCCTCTTACTGTGCATCTAAAGGCGCAATCATTGCTTTAACCAAAGCTTTAGCTAAAGAATATGCTCCCATCGGCATACTTGTAAATTCAGTTGCACCCGGACCAATAGAAACGGACATGCTTATTAAGGACACAATTGAATACAATGATGAGACTAGGGAACAGATTCCTTTAAAACGTTTTGGACAGCCGGATGAAATTGCATCGGTCATTGAATTCTTGGCAGGTTCTGGTGGTACATTCATGGTTGGGCAAATAATCAGTCCTAATGGTGGAACAGCAATATAGTATTTAAAGGGGTTAAATAGAAATAAAAACACAGATTAAGGCAAACTTAACGTGGCGGGAGATTAAAGAAGCAACTGATGATGAAGCTGAAGTTTACCCTTAGATACGAAATGGGAATTCCTTCTCTTAATAGAATACTCCTTGCGATTGTTCTAGTATATGGAATGAATACTTTATTTAAATTCATAGGGATTTCCGATTTTTACAAGATTATACACCATTCAGAAGGGAATGCCACACCGCCCTGAATGACTCAAAAGTGTTGGTAACTTACTTTAGAAATCACATTATGAATAACACTGTCTAATAATCAAGTTTGTTCCATTATCATATGCAAACTTATAGTTTGCTAGGAGGATTGATTTAAATGTTAATTAAGAATGTAGCTATTCGTAAAAAAGATGGTTTATGGGATATAGCAATACAGGATGGAAAGATTGAAAAAATAGATAGAAATTTAGACCCTATTGAAGGAGTAGAGATAATAGATGGGAGAGGAGGATTAGTCATGCCTCCGTACGTTGATTCTCATACACACCTAGACTATGTTGGTACTTATGGGGATCCAATATATAATTCAACCGGTACCTTATTTGAGGCGATAGATATATGGAACGAGCGAAAAAAGAACATAACATTTGAAGACGTAAAATCTAGAGCTTCAAAAATTTTAAAGTGGAACATTGCAAATGGGACACAACACGTGAGGACACATGTTAATACTGATGAACCTGGGTTAACATCACTAAAGGCAATGTTAGAGGTAAAAGAGGAATTCGCTCCATTTATAGATGTTCAGCTAATTGCTTTTCCCCAACACGGCATCTTAAATTTTAAAAATGGTTTGGAACTACTTGAAGAAGCTTTAGTAATGGGGGCAGATGGTATTGGTGCCATTCCACATTTTGAAGATACTAGGGAAGATGCGGTTGATTCAATTAAAGAAATCTTTAAGCTAGCAGAAAAATACGGAGTGCTTGTAGACGTACATTGCGATGAAACTGATGATGATCAATCTCGAGGGATTGAAGTAGTTGCAGCACAAGCTTCAAGATATGATATGGGGAAATTAGTTACAGCCAGTCACACAACTGCAATGGCTTCATATAATAACGCTTATGCGTTTAAACTATTTGGATTATTGAAAAGAGCAAACATAAATTTTGTTGCAAATCCCTCAATTAATATTCATCTTCAGGGACGTTATGACACATATCCAAAACGTAGAGGGGTCACACGTGTAAAGGAGTTACTTGAAGCTGGACTAAATGTAAGTTTTGGAAATGATGATATAATGGATCCCTTTTATCCACTTGGTGTAGGGAATATGCTAGAAATCTTACATATGGGGGTTCACGTATGTCATTTGACAGGATATCAAGAATTAATTGATTCTTTTGATTTAGTTACCATAAATGGGGCAAAAACACTCAATATCACTGACAGATATGGTTTAGAAGTAGGTAAACCTGCGAATTTAATTATTCTACCTGCAAATAATGAATTTGATGCTATTCGTAAACAGGTTAAACCTTCTTATTCAATTCGGAATGGGAAAGTCATAGCAAGATTAGAACCTAACTACCCTAAAGTGTATATTGGAGAAAATGCTGAAGAGATTGACTTTCTAATTTAAAAGAGGTAGCGTTAGAAAATTACTTTTTCTGACGCTACCCAAGTATCACTTCACTGGTAATTATAGGGATTGTCAGTAATCGTAAAGAGGATTTTGAAGATGCGAGAAATTATGTAAATGATATTATATCTCCTAGAAAAATGAACTATATTGAAATGCTTAGGAAAGAAATTCAAAGCAATTTTATAAATAATCAATTTCGTAAAAATAGCTGGTAACTTTTATAAAGAATCTCTAAATTTGTTTTTATTGTGCCGAACGCATTAAGTAGTTTGGAAAATCAGGAAGGAGTGATATCTATGACCCATAATATAGGTTCTTCTGAACATGATTTGTATAGTCCAGCATTGGCTCCTGTAGATCTTAAAGACAGAAGTGTAACTGCAAGAGGTCTGGGAGTTATTTGGTTTGGTATGGCTGTGCAAATTACTGGTTTTGCAGCATTTTCACAAATGACTAATTATTTCACAATTGGAGAGTTGCTTTGGATTTACACGATTGGCTCAACTATATTAGCTCTTTGCTGCTTTGTTGCCCAAGATATTGGTTTAAAGTACGGGATAAGTTTTGCGACCTCCATAGTAGCTTCTTTTGGTTATAAAGGCGGTAAAATTGTAGGTGTTATACGCACTCTACCCAGTTTGATATTCTTTGCCCTAAATGCCTATATTGGTGCTATTGCGATTAATGAGATTTTTAAAATAATAATAGGATTCGATAATATTTTTGTATGTCTTGCTATAAATGTAATAGCACTGGTTGCAGTTACTATAAAAGGAGTAAAGGGTATCGAAAGATTTAGTACCATAATTGCCCCTTTATTAGCTGTTGTCGGTGTATATATGATGTACGTCATTTTGTCTGCATATAATGTGTCATTAACCGATACATTAAGTATGGGAAGAACAGGAGGAACAAGTAAGTCCTGGATCTTTGGATTTGCAGTAGTTGTGGGGCTTTTCTCAAGCGTGGCGATGGGAATCAACGACATCACGAAAGACTGTAAAGTTGGAGGAACCTCTAAAAGTTGGGTAAAAAATAATAAACTATACTCCATTGCTAGCTTTATAGGTATAGTTCCGTTTCTTGTGTTTTTCACCACTTTAGGAAATATTACAATAGTTCTTTCTGGACGTATGGATCCTTTAGTTGTTATATCAGAACTAATTCAAGAAAGATCAATTATTCTAGCGATAGTCATTCAATTATTTATTGTTGTCGCACAGGCGTCTACTAATACAGCTGCTAATTTACTGCCTTCCGCGTATGTAGCTTGTAGTCTGATGCCTAAGAAACTTAGTTTTAAGTTAGCTACTGTCTGTGTTGCGATTATTGCTTGTATCATTCAACCTTGGAATTATATGGATAAATTGGATTTGATTTTATCCCTATTTAGTACTACAGCAGGACCAGCACTCGCAATTATTGGAGTCGATTATTATTTATTTAGAAAGAGACAGTTAAGTCTTGATGATCTATTTAAATCCAATGGAAAGTACAAGTATTTCAAAGGATATAACCCTGCAGCTTTAATTGTTTATGTAGTTGCTACGGCAATTGGATACTTCTTTTTCCTAGAGTACAGCTTCTTTGTTTCCACTGCATTAGCTCTTGTTTTTTACTATATCGCTGCCAAAGCGTTCGCTAAAAAATATCCCGTCATAATAGAAGAGGCATTGATAGTACATCCTATCGATAATTCCAAATCTAATATCCAAATAAATTGATATTTCGCAGAAAAACAAAGACATAAACTAATTTAAATAACTCTAGCATTTGAATGATTACCATTCTGGATGAAGTCATCCCGTTAATCGATAATGTAATCCGCACTTCAGGTTGTGATTCTTCTAGTTTTGCATCAATAAGGACTCTAAATCTAACAATTGCAGAAATGGCTGAAAATAAAACAAAGGTAATAGAAAAATTTGTTGAAGTTGGGAGAAGAGCCATAAATGAAGACAGTGCACATGTGCTAATTGGGGTCCTGCCGACAAAACGCAGATATTATATACTAAGGAATTTATTGGAAGAGAAAGCTTTGATTTTTCTACGTTAAGAGAAAAATCAAAGCTTTATTTATATCCTAAGTGGGAGTAGTGAATGGATAGAGTTTGAAATCTCAGGTTTAAATGAATATTCACCTAATAAGTTAATGTGTTCCCATCCCAAAGGAGATATATGAGGTAGTAATTCCTCTTTATATTTTCCTGTCGTTTTCAAATGTTCAATTGCTTGTGATAGATACACGGTATTCCAAATACTGATGGCATTAATAATAAGATTTAAGGAACTGGCACGTTGTAATTGATCTTGTAATGCTCTTTCTCTAAGTTCTCCATGTTTTCCGAAGAAAATAGCTCGTGCCAAAGCATTCATGGCTTCACCCTTATTTAATCCACGTTGGATCCGACGACGTAACGTTTCACTAGAAATATAATCTAAGATGAATAGAGTTTTATCAATGCGTCCCATCTCTCTTAAAGTTGTCGCAAGGTTATTTTGCCGAGAATAAGAACCTAGTTTTCCCATGATGGGGTAGTACCAGCGTCGCTGTCACTGCCCGCAAAGTAAGTGGATACTTTTGGTAATCAGAAAGGTTATCCATTCCCTGATTAATCCCTAACCCAAAGCACCAGGTTATTTAAAAACTAGTTGCATAAAGAAAAAGCGACTGCTTTTATTCGCAATCGCCCCATTAAACACAATATGAGGATGTCCTAATTAGAAATAACCCCATATCGAAAAGTCCATTAACTATTCAACCATCGATAACAGTATTTTTTCCATTTCTTCTTTTGATAAGATATCTGCACTCATTGTAATTTCATATCCTTCTCCTGGAATAGTTACTCTCATTCCTTGAACATTGCTGTCATCATAATATGCAAACTCAAATTTAAAACCATTTAACGTATAAGAGTTGATATGGTCATACTTCCATGACTCTAATTCACCCTCTTTATTTTGACCTATTTTCTGTGTAGTAGTTCTAAAACCATGACCATTTGGACCTCCTCGATATTGAAATTCTACAATGGGGTCTTTCCCTATATTCATTTCCTCTGTACGTGGGGTAGCATCAGGAAAATGCGTATTTACAACGATAAGTATTCTGATACAAGTCATATGGACATTATGAACTCTATTTTGTAGGTGATTGGATTGTGTCTAAAAAGGCTCTACACTATTGAGATTGTGAAAGAATGTACTTAAACTAAAGGGTGCGTTAGTTCATTAAGGATCACCAAAAATAATCAAACTATATTATAAAAACTGTATACTAAATCACAAGAAAAGAATCCATTTCGAACAATCTTTTTTCAAAATGGATTCTTTTTGTTCTTTTTTTATGGAAACAGGCACACCTTAAAGGCATTCCTTTGATATTATTCATATCCAAAGAGAAGTTTGAAAAACTAACAAACATTAAAAGACCGTCAATAGACCTGTTTTTTGTACGAAAGAAGGATGGCCACCAAGTTTCGACGAATATATCAATATACTTTTTGGAGGTGTTGGATATGGCGATTTGTTGTGGAGAGTGTCACGTTGAATTAAAGAGTGATGATTATGTCACATTAGATGAATTTAGCACGATGAGGCACACATATTGCGGTTATGATCTTATTGCCGATCTGATCAAAGACATTGGGACTTATCGAAATATCAAAACAAAGTATTGGTTTTCCCGTGAGCGTACTAAATGAACATCGGTGAAATCTTGGAGTTAATTAAAACTGATACACCAGCGAATATTGCCAAAAGGGTTGATGTTCATCTTTCAGAAAAATTACTAAGAAAAGCATTGAAAAAAGCTGGTTATGAGTATAGAAATACAGGCGAAAAAGGTTGGTATTTTGTTGGTGAAGGTGACGAGGAAACGGTACAAGAGCAGCTTATTTATGAATTTGCAACCGCAGGAAAAGCAAAGGCGAACGTTTCAACTAATGTAAATAAAGAACCTATTAACGATACCAACCAACGTTCTAACGTTGGCATAAAACGTGGTAAAGAACAGGTCAAACAAGCGAACGAACAATCAGCACCAACTATAGAACGAACCAACGTTATAAGAAAACGTTCTTCATTCGATATGGATGTTGAACTTATGAAGGAACTAAAAATACAAGCAATCATTCATGATAGGACGGTTTATGAACTAGTTGAAAGTGCCGTAAGGCACTATTTAGCTGAATTAAAGGGAGAATGATGTGGCTTTGAAATAAAGTTGAACTGTTTATAAAAAAGTCGCACCGTTTTGAAAAAAGTTTAACCGTTTATAAAAAAGATGAACCGGAATTTTCTATCTCTATAAAGAGGGGATTTCGGTTTTTCTTTTGGATTAAGAACCTGTTAAGTGATAATAAAGTTATTCCATTAAAGGGCCAGATTGTGGAAGAATCATGAACAGTAAACATACTGGTTAAAGATTGTTTGTGAAAAGTTACACTTAAGCTATCGAGGTAGGATAAAGATTTTCTCATGATTCAAAAAAAAATATTTTCCCTTGACTCTTACGTGACGTAACGGTTTATAGTGAAGATACCGGTAAAAATACTCGCGAAATAGGGGGGTGGTTATTTTAGTTTCAGGTAAGAAGAAATGGAAGACAGGGGAACTTGCAAAGTTCACAGGTTTAACGATTCGGACCTTGCGGTATTATGACCAAATTGAATTGTTCTCACCATCAGACTATTCAGAATCAGGATATCGCCTATATAACGCCACAGATCTTTCGCGGTTACAGCAAATTCTTAGTCTAAAAGATTTAGGATTAACGCTCGAGGAAATTAAATCGATCCTGGCCGACGATACGTATAACCCTATTGAAGTGGTGACTCTTCAAATAGAACGTTTAAGAGAAAATATAAGAGTTCAACAGAAGCTGTTAAAAGATTTACAAAATGTATTTGAGATTTTGCAAACGAAAGAGACATTGACGGTTCAAGATTTTACAAATTCAATTGGAATGATGAAAAAAAGTCATGAAAATTATTTTTACGGGCGCCAAAAGAATATGGAGCGCCAATTTGATCGACTTGGCGAATTCCTTTCTAATCATCCGTCTCACCAAAAAAGGAGGAAGTGAGAATGAAAAAACACTTTGCAACACACGATACCTTTGTTATTGAAAAGGTGTATAATTTCACACCTGAAGTGGTATTCGCTGCATGGGCGGACCCAGAGCTTAAAGCAAAATGGTTCACTGAGGCGGAAGAGTTTGATTTTCGAGAGGGTGGACAAGAGATAAATCATGGCGGCCCTCCAGGAGGTCCCGTTTACACATTTAAGGCTCACTATCAGGAGATCATTCCTGACCACCGTATTGTCTATTCTTACACCATGGATCTCGATGAAACGCGGATTTCCGTTTCTGTAGCAACGGTCGAGTTTAAACAAATTGATGAAGGAACACACCTGATTTTTACCGAGCAAGGCGCATTCCTAGACGGCCATGATACAGCTGCAGTTCGTGAGCACGGGACAAGGATTTTGCTGGATCAGCTTGGTGAACAGTTTAAAAATAATCAAGAGTTAAGAGTATCCTCTGAGGTATCGAAGATTATTAACGCTCCTGAGCCAATCTCTGATCGTGAGATTGTCAACACACGTATCTTCAATGTGCCACGTGAAATCATGTTCAAAGCATTCAGTGACCCGAATCATTTGGAAAAATGGTGGGGACCCGAGGGCTTTACTAATACGTTTCATGAGTTCGATATGCGACCAAACGGTATTTGGCGTTTCATTATGCATGGACCCAATGGTGTAGATTATGAGAATAAATCCATCTTTTCCGAAATAATTGAACCTGAAAAGATTGTTATCCACCATCTGGGGCCAATACATGAATTTTTACTAACCATTACATTTGCTGAGAAAGAAGGCAAAACCGAACTTATATGGCAAATGCTCCACAAATCAGTTAAAGAATGCGAAAAAGTGAGAAGTTTCTGTTACGAAGCCAATGAACAGAACTTTGATCGACTTGAGGCGGAACTGACTAAAATGGTTAACGGATTGCAACACTAATTTAATTTTATTAAAATAGGCGCTAACATAGAAATTTTACTTATTCAGCTAAAGGGCGCTTTTCTTTAGTAGGAAGGCGTCTTTTTGATATGCCCCTACACATTAAGGGATTAGATTTTGTTAAGGTAAAAAAAGATTGTGAAGATTTTCACTTAAACTAAACCAGCCAATAGTTTGTCAACATTTTTCAATGAAAACTTAAAATGTTTCATGTTATACTAAATTTGCGTATGCCAAATAACCTTCCAAGACTCTGTGTTTGGAAAGTTTCGGATTATTTAGTTATTCTTTTAAACTAGGCTAGATCTTGGAAAACCGATTTGCTTTTTAATAGTGCATAAATCCAATGTAAGAGTTTATTGGCACATGCTATCACAGCTACTTTAAAGGGCTTTCCTTCTTCACGTTTCTTATCATAAAACTCTCGTAATCACTTGTTACGAGGAATGATTTCATCTGTCGTTTTCTTCTTGCGACAATCACGAATGGCACATTTAACAGCCATATACAAGGCGTGTCGTAGCCTACTAGAACCTCTTTTGGTAATCCGATTTAAAGTACCTTTGAATGTTCCAGATTCAAAGACACTTGGATCAATTCCGGCAAATGCTACTAGCTTTTTAGGGTGATTAAACCGATCAATCTCTCCAATTTCAGAAATAATCGTTGCCCCGATTTTTTCACCGATACCAGGGATTGATTGAATAATCTTATATTCTTCAATACTTTTCGCTAAGGCATCTATCTCATCTACAAGATTGGATAGATGTTTTTTGTATTCAAGAAGCATATTAATATACATATCCAGGCTTAAGACCAGACTATGATAATGTCCAGTGGATTCCAATACAATAGGAGGCCGTCTCCCTGATACACCTTCTACTTCTCTAATAAAGTCTAGAAGATTTGTCAGTCCTTCAAGTGTATGTGCTACTTTAAAGCTCTTTTTGTACGGCTGTTTTTTATCCAAGAACGCTTGAACCTGACTTTCACCTTTTGCCATATCCAGACCAATGAATGGATTCATCGTCTATCTCCTCCTTGAAATACAATTAACCGGTAACCCCTATTCCTCCATGTAGTTTCATAGCTTCGCTTGTTATACGAGATCGTAGTCCCAACCAGCCTAATCATGTTTCTACAAGTGGGGGGCGAACTGTTTAGCTGACGGGATCTTAGCCCCACGGGCAGGTACGTTCTACCCCGGCTACCGTTATCATATATCGATATAAAAAATGGTCAACCAGAAATTTTTTCTGGCTGACCTTATAATACGAACGGGGTAGGTTAGTTTAAGAAGGAATGTGGTTTTTTATGGTAAAGTCAACTTAATTATCTTCATTAAGGAGTCTACCTGCAATATGAAATTAGATGATAAAAAGAAAAAGGTACAAATGAAAAATAGAGAGAAAATAAGGGAAAAGAAAGAAGATAGAAATTATAGTAAAAAACTGCTTGTTATTGTTACTACAATTATTATTATTCTAGTGGCATACTGGGCAAACTCCTTTTAAAAGCCTGAGTAATTCAAATTATAAGCATCAACCTTTACCGAATACTATTCTCTATCTGAACAATAAATACATTCTTCCACTATAGTAACTAAACTGTAAACGGATTGTTACGCAAATAGCATTGTTGGAGGAGACTTCAATGTATATAATTAATACTCGTTAAGGAGTGATGAAAGATGATAAGCGTAACAGTAGATAAATTAAAATTCAAGAAACAATTATCGGTGATTGAACAAATCACACTGAAAGATTTTCTGTATACCTGGGTATGTAGCTCAAGCAAGGGGTTGGATGATTTTTTTCACCTTGAGTACACAGTAGATGTATTTGCCAAAATGGAAAAAACGACGAATGACACCGATTTGTTGATTTCTGATGATGATTATTTCAGATACATAACATTGACGGAAGATAATCAAATTGTGATGGGTGTTTTAGATATGAATTCAGAATTAAAACATAGAATAATTTCACACTAGATAAGATTAAATAATTCTTCGTTTTCTTTAACCCATACAACAAGAGGCAGCGTGGTACACTGTCTTCTTTTATTTGTTCACTATATGTCTTATGCGACGTTTCTGAACTAACCTGCCCTGATAGTTGCATAAAGAAGAAGCTGCCTTAAAGACAGCTCCGATCTTCAGCTAACGCACCCGTTAGTTCATTAAAGCTAGTTTTTTATTTGTGATTTTTTAATATCTGAACCTCTGAACCTCTTCTTCTAGGTTATCGATTTTTGTTCTTTCTTAGGTTCTAAAATTCTTCGACCTAATATAACGAAGAAGCCGGTAATAGCAATAACTCCCCCAGCTGAAGCTATAAGCAATACCAAGGTAATGTCAAACATAAAAACAACTCCTAATTTATTTATAAGATTAAAAATCCCTTTATTGTTAGATTGATAAAATCGAAATTACTTCACAATCCGTATACATTTCGCTTGTAAATATGTTTAATACTAACAATATTTTGCCAAAGAGATTTTTTATGGCTAAAACAGAAAATATAATAGAAATCGAGAATGAAAAAATTGCGAGTTTTGGTGGAAAATATGCAACGTCTAAAATGCTTATCATAGGAAAATACAAAATAAAAATGCATGTATTAGATAAGATAGTACGAAGTAATTACTTTATTGCGAAAACCGACCAAGGAGAGTATAGGATAAATTCTTCCTTAATACGTTATATACAGGTTTTGAATGAAATGCATTGTTTTAAATACCATACTGATCATCAATGACTAGTGAGTAAATAAAAGGTTATTTGCATAGTTTTCTTCAATTTTGTTGAGTAACTTGAATATGGGAGAGAAGATTAATGTCAGAAACGTATCGTTTTCGTCAGGAACGAAAACAAGTGAAAAAAACAAAACAAGATCAAAAAAAAGGTAAAAACCCCCCTAAAAGGAAGTCTTTCTTGAAAAAAGTTTTACTTTGGTGTTTATTATTAGGTGTTGTTTCAATTGGAATAGGGGCAGTTACGGTTGCAGCGATGATTAAGGATGCACCTAAAATAGATGCTTCAAAACTAGTCGATCCGCTTTCTACCAAATTATACGATAAAAACGGGAATTTCCTTTACGAATATGGTAAAGAAAAGCGCACAAAAATTAAGTATTCTCAAGTTCCAATAATGTTGGAACATGCTTTCATTGCCACGGAGGATGCACATTTTTATGAACACAATGGCATTGATATAAAAGGAACTGCGAGAGCAATCTTCAAGAACCTAAAAGGGGATTTCGGATCTCAAGGCGGAAGTACGATTACACAGCAGGTCATTAAAAACTCCTTTTTGTCACCTCAGAAAACAATAAAGCGAAAGGTACAGGAATGGAGCTTGGCCTATCAGCTTGAGCAAAAGTATTCTAAACATCAAATCTTAATGATGTATTTAAATAAGATCTACCTTGGAGACGGGGCATATGGTGTAGCGGCTGCCGCCAAAAATTACTACGGAATCGATGCCGATCATCTAAATAAATTAACGCTTCCGGAGGCTGCTATGTTGGCGGGGCTCCCACAGAGTCCAAGTTATTACGATCCCACTGAACCCGAACATGTGAAAGCAGCAACAAATCGTCGTAATATTGTTTTAGAAGCTATGTATAAACAAGGGTATATTACGAAAAAGCAATTGGAGGATGCAAAGAAGGTTCCAGTTACAGCAGGACTTGTTCCAAAAACGAAACAACAAGGAATGCCGTACGAGGCGTTTTTGGATGCTGTTGTAAAAGAAGTTGAAAGAAAGCTGAAAAATGTAGATATCAGTTCGGATGGATTATCTATTTATACGACGCTAGATCCAAAAGCTCAGACCTTTGCGGACAAAATAATGAACACCGATACGATTATTTCTTATCCAAATGACAACTTTCAAGGAGCCTTCGTATTTTTAGATACAAAAACAGGAGAAGTTCGAGCTATTGGAAGCGGTCGAAACCAATATAAAGCTTCTTTCCGAGGCAACAACTTTGCGGTTAATATTAAACGTCAACCAGGATCTACTTTCAAGCCAGTCTTTGATTATGGTCCGGCTATTGAAAATTCAAAATGGTCTACAGCACACCAAATTAATGATCATGAGATAACCTACTCAAATGGTCAATCTATTTCTAACTGGGATCATCAATATCACGGAATGTTGTCGATTAGAACAGCACTTCAATGGTCATACAATATTCCAGCACTCCTTACCCTTCAAGAAGTAGGGATGGATAAAGCACAAAACTTTGCAGAAAATCTGGGTATTACTTTTAATAATAATAAGGTGTACGAATCATATGCGATTGGAAGTAATACGGTTAATCCATTAGAGTTGGCAGGGGCATATAGTGCTTTTGGAAATAACGGTGAATACAATACACCACATTTTGTTCGTAAAGTTGTCTATCCTGATGGCAGAGTTGTTAATTTAACTCCAAAGCCAAAACGTGCTATGCATGATTACACAGCTTATTTGGTGACGGATATGTTACGGACAGTCGTAAAATCTGGTACAGGAAAAACAGCAAATGTCCTTGGACTAGATGTGGCTGGAAAAACTGGCACAACCAATTTTGACAGTAAAACCAGAGCACAATATGGATATCCATCCGGTTCGGTAAATGATAGTTGGTTCGCTGGTTATACACCGCAATACACTATGGCGGTTTGGACTGGATATACTAAAAATGGTCCAGGTAATTATATGGATGGAAATACAACTAAAATCTCGCACCAAATGTTTAAGGTCATGCTGGAAGCCTTTGGAACAGACCAAAGTAGCTTCCAGCAGCCTAGTGATGTATACCAGGTGAATAATGAACTGTTCATTAAAGGTGCAAATCCTGAAGAAGGTCCACCAGTTACAAAAAATAATAAAGATAAACCATTTGGTGGAAATAAAGAGGATAAAAAACATAAACAACATAAACAAGAGGAAGAGAAGCATAAACAACAAGAGGAAAAGAAACACAAACAAAAGGAAAAGAAGCATAAACAACAAGAGGAAAAGAAACACGAACAAAAGGAAGAGAAGCATAAACAACAAGAGGAAAAGAAACACAAACAAAAGGAAGAGAAGCATAAACAACAAGAGGAAAAGAAACACAAACAAAAGGAAGAGAAGCATAAACAACAAGAGGAAAAGAAACACGAACAATAAAGATTTTTAGGATGGGATCGCATTGGTTCCATCCTTTTTTATGATACACAAAAGAGAATGTGAAGGTTTCTACTTAAACTATAGGGTGCGTTAGCATTCCTGTAGAGCATTAATTATCGGCTTTGAAAAAAACAGAGCCCCTCAGTATGATGAGAGTACACACAAACCAAAACTCATCTTAAG
>NZ_JBNNTG010000051.1:0-23280 GCF_050278525.1 Peribacillus sp. NPDC096540
CTCATTTCAATTACCCGGAAATCCAATTACAAGGGTTATGAAATCCTGCGAATAAGTGAGCATTCGAGAGATATTCGTATCAAACTGAGGGAGTTCAACAAGAATTCACCCAAGAATGCAAATCGAATGGTGTAATATGGAAAGAAATATAAATTGGTATAATAATAGATGATGCGAAATTTATAGTATCAGGAAGTGAATTGGCTAATGAAGAAAGAGCAATTAATCCAAAAGTTTAATAAACAAGCTGCCAAATATTCAAAAGAGCGTAAAAAACAAGAGCAAAATAAATGGAGAAAGCAAATTTTCCAATCGGTTAAAGGAAAGACTTTAGAAGTGGCTGTTGGGTCTGGAATGAATTTTTCCTTCTATCCAAAAGGTATAGAGTATTTAGGAGTAGATTTCAGCCCCAAAATGATTGAACATGCTAAAGAATCTGCAAAAAAATATGAGGTAAAAGCCAAATTTATTTTATCTGATGTTGAATGCCTTGATTTTCCTGATAATTCCTTTGATACAATTGTTTCATCCGGTTCTTTTTGCGGTTATGAAAATCCAGTCCATGTTTTAAACCTTTTTAATAAATGGTGTAAAGAAGATGGACAGATATTACTTTTGGAACATGGGCTATTTTCCGTCCCAACCCTGGCTTGGATTCAAAAGAAAATTGATAAGCTTGCAGTTAATGCTATTGGATGCCATCAAAATCGGGATATCTTAGAAATAGTTAAGCAATCCAATTTGATAATTAAGAAGCATGAACGTGGGATTTTAGGATATCTTTATTTAATCTGGGCAAAACCACAAAAGTTAGAACAATTTAATAATTAGACACTAATAAAAATACGAATAGACTAAGTTTATCTTTTATTCTTTTTGAAATAAAAGGAGGCGATGCCTTAAATAAAGCATTGCTTTTTCCTAGCTCGACTATATAAGAAGATTGTGAAGAATTGTATTTAAAGTAACGGGTGCTTTACTTCAATAAAAACCACAACACTTCAATCTAATACATCATGTTAATAACTTTGATTTCTACTTTTCTTTTCTGTTAATAAGAAAAATTTTGGAGGTACCGCCTTTTAGCTTAAATAAGAAAAAACCGAAATTACAGATGTTTTCGGTTCATGAACTTTATTTAAGTAAGGTTGATGAAGATGACGCAACCAAAAGATGTTTGAATCTAAGAAGCTTTGGTCATTTTTAACCATTTTAATAATCAGTTTATTCTGATATTATAAAAGGGATAAAGATTGGAGGAGGAAATAACATAAAAAGCTTATTTTCAATCTTAAGTACCTTTGTGTTAGTTCTGGTAGGTGGAATGGTATTAAGTACTTCTTCTGCTCAAGCAAGTGTTCCTCAGTATTCTTTTCAAACAGAAGATGGAAAATGGGATGGTGAAATTGGAAATCCTAACAAAGGTAGTGACTTAGAGGTAGAACTAGTTTCCCCAATCTATTTAAAGACCTCTTCTGGAAGTAAGTTATTGACTAATTATAGTAACTTATGGGCTCGTCTCTGCAATGCTAGTACTGGAAAGTGCACAGGCTATCATAGCTTAGCAGGTGGAAAGACATTATTCACAGGTATGAAAATAGGTAAATTTTATGTTGATGTGAAAGATGGATATTCCTCTGGCAAAGTATATGGAAAACTACAAATTATTTTCAAATAGCTTTGTATTACTTGCTACTCATTCTAAATGGGTAGCATTTTATATGAAAAGTTTCTAAAATAAATTAATATCTAAATATTTTCGTATAATTTACTATAATTGAACTTTACAACTGCCCTTTTTTCCAGAAAAGAAGCGAAGTTTACTGACATAACTAGCACGTTCACAAACGCTACAAAGGGTACGAGCCACAATACCACAAGATACAGGAAATGTTGTTTGTGTGACATGTTGTAAAATATAGGGCTGGCGAGGTGTTTTTGATCAAACTTTATTTCAAAGCAGCATTTCCTCATTTTAATCAATCGTTTGATTAAATTAATCTTCTTGAACTCCGACTCCTTAACAGTTACATTCGCTTTGTGAATTAGCGACCTTTGTATTTCCTTTTTCTTTTTAGAAATATAAGTTAAAAGGAGATACAGGAAGTTAAGAGAAAAACTAACTTATAATTATTCGGTAAGTGGTGATGTTTATGAAAAATATTTCTCCTAGTAAAATACATACTATAGGTTTAGTTGGAAGTGGAAAGAAAACATTAGCCGAAATTTATTTTCTCTCCTACTGATAATTGGGAACCTTGAGCTTGTAAAAACTTCGCTTCTTGTCCTATATGGTTCCATTCTTCTGCCAATTTGTTTTAAGGGAACCTTTTTAAATTGGCGTTTTCAGCCTAACCGGAAGTTTATAAATCTAATGCATATAGCCATTCCTCCCCCTTTATTAATTTACAAGTCGAAAATCAAAAATTATGAGTCGGGGGATCCAGTAACAAGGAAAGGTGAAAGGTTGTTAAATCCGTTCCACCTTACTGAATTTGAATGTATTTTAATAATTTATATGCCAAAATAGCTAAGTATAACTTTATGCCATTATCATAATTGTTTAGGTCTAATCCAGTTTTTTTCTGTATCTGTTCTAACCTGTATTTCAGTGTATGGCGATGAATATATAGCTCGCTTGCTGTTTCTTTAATACTTTGATTGAAAAAAAGATAAGCTTCAAGTGTAGTAATGAGGTCTATACCTTTTGAATCAAGTAGATTTCCAATATATTTTTGGTAAAACTCTTCTAAATCTACCCCCGATTCTTTCATTTCAATGAGTAATTGATATACGCCAAAATCGTTATAATGGACTATGGATTTTGGTTTAAATAGAATTTGGGAAAATCGTGCTGCTTGCTCAGATTCAGCAGCACTTTTGTGTAATTGATAAATGTCGGCAGTTGTTTTACCAATACCTATAGCTATTTGTTCATTTGATAATGTCGAATTCCAACTATTTAAGAGGTTCTCAGCTAACTCTAAAATATTTAATCCAGGTTTTGCTTCCACCAAAATAATGACACTATCGGATTTTGTCCTCATGAGGTTGGGGATTTTTGACTTTCCCATGGTGTATTGAATAATTTCGGTTAACTCATTGTATTTTTCCTTGATTTTCTCCTCTTTTAATAATGGAAAATAAATGTATATGATACTTTGTGGATTTGTAAGGTCTACTCCTAGTTTACGTCCTCTCTCGATCATATCTTTATTATTTGGGATTATAGGATTTAATACTTCTTCCAGGAAGTCACTAGTTAGCCTCAATTGTGTCTCCTCTACTGCTTTCCTTCGCAAAAATTCAATCGCAAATACAGTAGTGGCATGCTCAATTGCAATTGAATCCAATTCTTCCGATAACCTTTTTTCCTTTATAATGAGTAGACTTCCATAGGTATTTTTATTAGCTATAATAGGTTGACTATTAATTTTGTAGTTATCCATTTGTTTTTCATATAGATTTTTTAAATTGTTAATATCAATAAAGTCATGTTTTATGTAGGAACTTATTATTTCATCTTTTGCTATAAGGATTACACTTGCATCAATTATTTCATGAAGGGTTTTTGTAATAGGATCAAATCCGTGTTGTTCTAATACAAGCCGTGTAAAATCCTGATGGATTCGTAGTGAATATTCAAATGTTTGGCTTTGTTTGTTAACAATTTGTACCAGTAGTTCTTTTGTAATCATAGAAAAGTTTATGTTTGCTGGAATTTCAATTAAAGGTAAGGCATATTCATCTGCGATGGTAATAAATGATTTTGGAATTTCCTTTAAATAAAATCCTGTATATATAGCTATTCCAGATAGTTTTCCGATCGATAAAAGCTTTTCAAATTCCTTACGTTTCTCCGTGTTTTCTCCTAATCCGAATCCTGTTGTGATCAAAAACTCTCCATCTTGTAAACGATAGATATCTTCAATTACCTCCACAATAGTTACCCATTTGATCCAATTTTGTAACCCCTTTTTTCCAGCCGTTAATTTTGTTTGTTTCATAATAGGTAGTTGCAACGCTTCATAAATCCGAATAGCCATAGACAGCCCCCTAGTGATTAAACTTAGATTATTCTATCATCCATTATACGCGGTGTATAATGGAACCTCTATTTTTTCATACGTTTGTCAAATTGTTATTTGTCAGAAATTTTAATAAAGTTTTAGTATACTCTTATAATTCCGAGGGAGATGTAACGGATGAAGGAACGAGATTATTTAATTAAACCGGTATTAGGTCAGCAATATCCAATAGCTGCATCTGCAAAAGGCATATATATATATGATCAGGATGGTAAGAAATATATTGATGGGTCGTCTGGAGCTGTAACAGTAAGTATTGGACACGGTGTACAGGAGGTTATCAACGAAACCCTTGCACAGGCAGAAAAAATTTCATTTTCTTATAGATCACAATTTACCAATGTACCAGCTGAAAAACTAGCAGAAAAATTGAGTCAATTGGCTCCTGGAGATCTTAATTGGTCATTCTTTGTAAATAGTGGTTCAGAAGCGACCGAGACAGCGATGAAGATTGCTATACAATACTGGCAAGAAAAAGGACAATCACAAAAAGATCGCATTATATCTAGGTGGACTAGTTATCATGGAATTACTATGGGAGCATTATCCATGTCAGGACATGTATTAAGAAGACAGAGGTTTTCATCAATGTTAGCTGATTATCCTTCAGTGTCTGCCCCATACACTTATCGTCGACCTGATAATTTAACTGAAGAGGAATGGGGTCTTCTTTGTGCCCAAGAACTTGAAACGGAGATTAGGCGTATTGGGGAAGAACGTGTTGCTGCATTTATTGCCGAGCCAATTATAGGTGCTTCTGGGGGGGCCATCACGCCACCAGCTAATTACTATCAAAAAATCAAAGAGATTTGTGAGTGTTGTAACGTCCTATTTATTGCAGATGAGGTAATGACCGGAATTGGCCGTACTGGGAAGATGTTTGCAATAGAGCATTGGAATGTTACACCGGACCTTATTACTCTAGGAAAAGGAATGAGTTCAGGGTACACCCCAATGGCAGCTACTCTAGTCAGTGATAAAGTTATGGAACCTATATTAAATGGATCTAGGTCTATTATAGGAGGCCATACTTATAGTGCTAATCCGCAATCTGCAGCAGTTGCACTAAAGGTTATTAAATACGTTGAGAAACATCAATTGGTAGAAAATGCAGAAGAACAAGGTATATATCTTATGAGTAAATTGAAAGCGCTTTTAGAGTCTTACGATATGATTGGGGACGTAAGAGGAAAGGGCCTTTTAATTGGAATGGAGTTTGTAGCAGACCGAGAAAAGAAAAACCCTTATCCACCTGAATTAAATGTAACAAATAGGGTAATTAAACAAGCTTTTGAAAAAGGGTTACTTGTTTATCCAGCGTCAGGAGCTATTAATGGGATGGGGGATGCTATTATCATTTCGCCACCTTTGGTTATTACAAAAGATGAAATTGATAGTTTAGTAAATATTTTAGAAGAGGCAATTTCTGAAGTACAATGTGAACTCAGTATGGAGGGAAAGATAAATGCTACTGTCCAAGTCTAAACAAGGAAAGGTAAGTACTTTAGAAGTAGCCCTTCAAAGAATTTATGACGGATGCTCCTTAATGTACGGGGGATTTGGTGGTATCGGTACTCCCCCTACAATTGTAGAAGGGATATTAAATAAAGGATGTAAAGATTTAAGTTTAATAGGTAATGACGCAGGTTTCCCGGACGTTGGGGTTGGGAGATTGGTTAGTTCAGGAAGGGTGAAGAAACTAATTACTTCTCATATTGGTTCCAACCCAATAGCCGGTCAATTAATGAACAAGGGGGAAATGGAAGTAACATTTTCTCCACAAGGAACGTTGATTGAACGTATTCGAGCCGGTGGTATGGGGTTAGGTGGTATTTTATCCGATGTGGGATTAGCCACGATTGCAGAGGAAGGAAAGACACATATTACTGTAAATGGACAGGAATATTTGATCGAAACAGCATTAACTGCTGAAGTGTCAATAATCCATGCTTCAAAGGCTGATTATCTTGGAAATCTCGTATTTGAAAAAAGCGCACGTAATTTTAACCCATTAGTTGCTATGGCGGGGGATTTTACGATAGTTGAAGCAGATGAAATTGTTCAAGTTGGTGAACTTGATCCAGAATCGATTATAACCCCTGGAATATTTGTGGATATGGTAATTCCAAGTGAAGGAGTGAATTGGAAATGGGTTTGGGAGTAGAAGATCGTCACCGTATAGCTAAGCGCGCTGCCCAAGAAATAGATAATGGAATGATTGTTAATCTTGGAATAGGGATTCCTACATTAATTGCTGATTATATCCCATCAGATATTTCTGTTCAATTCCATGCCGAAAATGGAGTATTAGGCACTGGCCCGACACCAAAAAGGAGTAATATTAATCCTAATTTATGCAATGCCGGTGGTTATCCGTGTTCTGTAGTACAAGGGGCTTCCTTTTTTGATAGTGCTACTGCATTTGGCATAATCCGGCGAGGCCGTTTAGATGTTACCATTTTAGGAGCCCTTGAAGTAAGCGAAGAAGGCGACCTGGCAAGTTGGATTGTTCCTGGAAAACTTGTCCCTGGTATGGGTGGTGCGATGGAGTTGGCTCAAAAGTCTAAAAAGGTAATTGTACTGATGAACCATACAAATAAACAAGGTAAATCAAAAATTCTGAAGGAATGTGCATTACCACTTACCGCCAAAGGCTGTGTTAGTTTGATCATCACTGAAATGGCTGTGATTGAGGTGACGCCACAAGGATTAGAGTTAAAAGAGGTTATGGAACCTTACACAGTCGAAGATGTAATTAAACATACAGATGCACAATTGAAAATACTTAAAACCGCAGAAAAAATTTAGGAGTGAATGTAATGGAAGATGCCGTCATCGTTGCAGGAGTTCGTACTGGAGTGGGTGCATTTGGAAAGTCACTTAAAAGTGCTTCCGCCACTGAAATAGGAAGACAAATATTAGAAGGTTTAATGGATAAGACCACTCTTACCAAAGAGGATGTAAATGAAGTAATATTTGGACATGGATATGTACATGGGGGAGGATTAAATTCAGCTAGAATATCATCACAATTAGCTGGATTCCCAACAAGTGTTCCAGGACATGTTGTAATCAAGGCATGTGGTTCAAGTTTAAAAGCAATTACTAACGCGGCCTTAACGATTAAGGCCGGTCAAGAAGAGGTGGTAATTGCAGGTGGGGTAGAGAATATGAGTCAGGTCCCTTATTTAGTTAAAAATAGATGGGGGACAAAGTTTGGGAACGTTGAAATGGAAGATGCACTATTAACTGATGGTTTAATTTGCTCGTTGGAAAATAAACATATGGGAATGACGGCAGAGCGCTTAACGGAAATTTACAGTATTTCCCGCGAGGAACAAGATAAATTTGCCTTTGATAGCCACAAAAAGGCAGCTCAGGCTATTGAAAATCATTATTTTGAAGAGGAAATTTTACCTGTTCAGGTCCACGGGATGAAAGAATCTTACTTTTTCAGGACAGATGAGTCTGTACGAACGGATATTCAGCTAGATAAATTAAAAAATCTCCCACCAGTTTTTAAAACAGATGGGTCAATCTCAGCTGGGAATGCGTGCCCTATGAACGATGGTGCAGCAGCAGTATTAATGATGTCACAAAAGAAAGCTTTACAAAAAGGTATAAAACCTTTGATAAAAGTGAAAGCGTTTTCTAGTGCTGGTGTGGAACCAGGTATTATGGGAATTGGACCTGTTCCTGCAACAAAAAAGGCACTAAAATTAGCCGGATTAACTTTAGATGATATTGGTTTGATTGAGCTTAATGAAGCCTTTGCTGTACAGGCATTAGCTGTTATTAAAGAACTAGAGTTAGACTATTCAAAAGTAAATGTTAATGGTGGAGCTATTGCGTTGGGGCATCCAGTTGGAGCAACTGGTGCTAAGCTAACCGTTAGTTTAATGAATGAAATGTTACGTACCAAAACAAAGTATGGAATGGTGACGCTATGTATGGCCGGTGGAATGGGGCTTACCGTCATATATGAAAACCTAACATTATAACCGCATTAAAGCGAGGTGAACTGTATTGCAATTAATCAAAGAGCAAATTCAAACATGGTTAAAAGAGCATTATGAAGAAGGTACAGAATTATTACAGCGACTTGTACAATCTCCTAGTATTTCTGAAAATGAGTCAAAAGCGCAATCAATAATCACTGAAGTATTGTCGAATATGGGGTTAAAGGTGGATGCCTGGGAGCCAAGTGGAAAAGAATTAACCGAAAGCCCCTATTTTTGCTCGTCAAGGGATGATTTTACAGGAAGTCCTAATGTTGTAGGTGTTCTACCCGGAACAGGTGGTGGCCGTTCTATAATCCTAAATGGACATATTGATGTTGTCCCTGAAGGTGATCATGAACAATGGACAGATGATCCCTATAGTGGAGCAATTAAGGAAGGAAAAATGTATGGTCGTGGTGTTACGGATATGAAAGGTGGGCTAGTCTCATTTCTTTTATCCTTACAAGCCATTCAACAACTCGATATTAAGCTTAGAGGCGACGTTATTTTTCAGAGTGTTATAGAAGAAGAGAGTGGTGGAACAGGGACCTTATCTACTATTCTAAAAGGCTATAAAGCTGATGCTGCACTAATCACAGAACCTACAAATATGAGGATTTTCCCTAAACAGCAAGGATCTATGTGGTTTAGGATCTTTGTCAAAGGACGATCAGCCCACGGGGGAACACGATATGAGGGAGTAAGCGCTTTTGATAAAGCGCTGATACTAGTGGAGCAAATCAGGGCTTTGGAGTCTAAACGGAATCAACGTATTAATGATCCTCTTTACGAGCAAACCCCTATCCCAATTCCTATTAATATAGGAGTTGTTTCAGGAGGAAACTGGCCATCTTCAGTACCTGATTTGCTAAAAATAGAGGGAAGAATGGGTGTAGCACCTAACGAGAAGGTAGAAGATGCACAACATGAAATGGAGGATTGTCTACAACAATTATCAATCCTAGACCCATGGTTTAAGGATAACCCTCCTGTCTTAGAATGGTTTGGTGCTCGATGGCTGCCAGGGGAAATTGATCTTGAACATGATTTGATGAATACGTTAGTTTATCAATATAGAGAAACTACTGGTGAAGAACCAGTGATAGAGGCTTCTCCTTGGGGAACTGATGGGGGATTACTTACAGAAGTAGGAAAAATTCCAACAGTTATATTTGGACCAGGGACAACGGAAATGGCACACTTCCCAGATGAGTATATTGAATTGGATAAAGTTTTTAAATCTGCAGAAATTATTGCATTAACGATAATTCAGTGGTGTAGTATCAAGGACAATATCTGAATTAAAGGAAATGCCATAATTAGTTCATGCATCAAATGACTGATTTTATTTAGGAGGGTGTTATGGCTGAATTAGATAATGAACAAGGTCTGAAAAGGGTAATGAAAAGTCGCCATTTATTTATGATTGCTTTAGGTGGCGTAATTGGTGCAGGGTTTTTCAACGCTTCAGGTTTTACGATTAGTCAGTCAGGCCCTATAGGCGCAGTTTTAGCCTATATGATGGGCGGACTTATTATGTATTTAGTTATGCTGTGCTTAGGGGAATTGACTGTAGAAATGCCAGTATCTGGATCTTTTCAAACTTATGCGACTAAATATATTCATCCATCGACAGGCTTTACAGTTGGGTGGATTTATTGGATTGGGTGGTCTTCAACCGTAGCGTATGAAATTATCATTATAGGTTCGCTGATGCAAAGATGGTTCCCGGATATTTCTCCATGGATCTGGTCGTTAATTGCAGGAATTGTACTATTTTCTGTTAATGCCCTTTCTGCGCGCAGCTTTGCAGAAACAGAATTCTGGTTCGCGAGTATTAAGGTAACCGCTATAATCTCATTTATCTTAATTGGGTTAGCCGCTATTTTGGGGATTGTACCAATTGAGGGTGAACCAGCAGCTCCTTATTTTACACACTTAACAGAATTTGGCTTCTTCCCTAATGGATTATTTGCAGTAGTTATTGCTATGATGGCTGTTAATTATTCGTTAGGTGGTACGGAACTTGTAGGAATTGCTTCTGGTGAAAGTGAAAATCCAGAGAAGACAATCCCGAAGGCTATAAACCAAACTGCTTACCGAATTATATTATTCTTCGTTTTGTCAATAATTATCGTAGTTTCTATAGTACCTTGGCAACAAATCCAGCCAGATGCTAGCCCGTTTGTTACTGCTCTAGACAACATCGGTATACCATATGCAGCCGATATCATGAACTTTGTAATTATTACCTCATTACTATCCGTTGCTAACTCTGGTCTTTATACCACAACTAGGATGTTATACTCTCTTTCTAGTTCTAAGATGGCACCAAGATCCTTTCAAAAGTTAACCAAAAAAGGTGTGCCTTTACTTGCTTTAACGGCTAGCATGGGGATCTCCTGTGTGTCTATTCTTGTTTCAAAAGTAGCAGCTGAAACTATTTATACCTGGATTCTTTCTGTAGCAGGAATGGCATCCATGTTGGCTTGGATGAGTATTGCGGCATCTCAGTATTTTTTCCGCAGACGATATGTAGCTGAAGGTGGAAAAGTTAGTGATCTAAAATTCCGGACCCCACTTTACCCATTAGTTCCTATCTTGGCATTTGTCTTTAATCTGGTTGTATTAATTAGTTTAGTGTTTGACGAAGGAACTAAGTTGACTATATATATTGGTGTTCCAGTAGCCATTGCTTTTCATTTAATATATATTTTATTTTTGCAAAAACGCGGAAAGAAAGATGTTGAGTCATCGGTTCAAGAAGATTATGAAAATGTGCGTTAATTAATAAAAGTTAAACACAAAAAGTGAACAATAAATAACAGATTATATTGTTCTGGTGAAAAAGGTTTAACATATTAAATACTGGGGAAAAACACACCGGTGTTCACAGTTACTAGGATTTTAATTTACAGATGCTTATTCAATTGTCTTAGATTAACTCTCAGTCAAAAATAAATTTATTTTCCAAACCCATCGCCCAATTATTTCATTACAGAGCTTCCTAGAAACACTAATTTATTTTTATCACAAACAGAAAATCATATAATCTTTGACGAGTTTATTCTATTATATAAGGTAAAAGAAAGAGCCTTTTACCTTATATAATCTTCAAGATGCTTCTAGCGTTATTTTTATAACGTGTCCCAGCCTGAACATTCCGATCGACCATCTCCCTCGTTTTTTGTCCCGTCTGTTTCATAGCAATATCGGTCATTCCCATCATTGCTGCACTCGTAGATAGCACGCTCCGTAGGCTATGGGCAGCGAATTCATTTTCGTTCATTCCTAACGCGCCAATATATTTTTTTACAATGAGAGCAATCGATTTATCACAAAGTCGTCCCTTTTGCATCATAAATTTTGTGTTATTAATCTTAATGCAGTAATTAGTGGCTCATATAATTGGACAATTAAAGTCCAATATAACGATGAATCTATAGATATAAAACATCGTCGTGAATATACTGAACCTTATGCCAAAAAATTTATAGATTTAAAAAAATAACTGTTTAATTATTCTTAATTTAAATCTAAACTTACAATATCATAATGCAAGAGCAAACCTTTTACTGGTTTTGCTCTTTTTTTTTAGTTCATAAAAGTACACTTTTATAGATCCATAAAAACCATAACATTTCAGTCTATAATCATATAAATTTCAATTTATAGAAGTTTATAAAAAGAAATATAAATTTTTGGACGTTTTTGTTGAATGACAATAAAGATGTTTAAAAAGGCTATTCAAGTTATTCCATTAAAGGGAGCATTAATGAAGTAACTAAAGCCTAATTTCTCGGTGTTAAAAGCGAGAAATTAGGCATTTTTATATTTGGATTTCCTTACCGTTTAAATCCGTATTTTCCTGATGTTACTCTCTTAGCGTAGGGAAAATCGGCTTTTTTCATCCCAAAATTCTCTTAGCGTATGTTTTCACGTTTTGTTGGTAGGACACTAATATAGTTGTTTTGGCCTGCATCTTTTATTATTTTGGGAAGCTTGGAAAATTTATGTACAGTTTGCTTTGGAATGATTATACTTACTGAAACTGGATTCCTTATGGAGAGGAGCGAAATAAAGATGTACTCTGACGTTAAATTATCTGTACAGGAAATATTAGAGAAGAGAAATTTTAGAAATACAAAAGTGATCGCAGGCACAGGTGGATTATATAGAACGGTTAAATGGATTCATGTTATGGAAGTAACTCAAATTGAACAGCTCCTTAACGGAAGTGAACTAATCCTATCGACAGGGATGGGATTGAAAGAAAGTAAAGAGATTTTCCTTGCATTCTTCAAACAGCTTATTGATTCCAATGCTGCTGGACTGTGTATTGAATTAGGAACATATATGGCTAGTATCCCAGAAGAAATTATAGAATTAGCCAACCTGCATCATTTTCCCTTAATTGTTTTTTACGAAAAAGTACGATTTGTTGATATTACACAAGATTTGCATACTCTCTTAATCAAAAAACATTATCAAATGATTTCAGATTTAGAAGAATATTCACATCAGTTAAATCAGTTACTTCTAAAATCTAACCCACAACAAAAAATCTTGAATTTACTACATAAATATGTAAATATGTCAGTTTGCTTTATTCAAAATCAAGGTGAAACCTATATTGTATCCAACAAATCATCGAAAGAACAGAAGCAAATTCTTCAACTATTGAAAGGGGAAAATATACAAAAACACATGAATATCGCTCATCAGTCTATACAAGCATTGAATCAGAAATTTGCCGATTTATTTATTATATCCGAATCAGGTCCGATTTCAGAGTTTGAAACACTCATTTTAGACAGAAGCGCTACAGCATTAGCACAATATATTTTACGTACGTTATACGTTGAAGAAAGAAGAAGGACGGAAGTAACGGAATGGATTCAAAAATGGTTAGAAGGAGCACATAGTGAGGATCAAATAAGCAGATTTCTCTCAGGTTTGGACCCTGATCTTGAACCAAACGGATGTGTCGTTTTACTGTTTAAGATCGATCAGTTAGATGAGGGAAATCCAGAAATTACATACTTAAAAATACTTTTTCGTTCTGTTTTCCTATCACATGGTTTCTTCCTTTTATCTACTATAAGAGAAAATAAAATCATTTTTATATTAGTAAATAAGCGAAAAAACAATGATTGGAAACATAGAATTAAAGTTGGAATACACCATATACAACAAGCATTGGTAGAGGATCGGAAATTTGTTCAAATTAAATTTAGCATTGGAAAGTTTATGGAACATCTAAGCGAAATAAAAAAGAGTTATCACACGGCACAAGAGACATTTATCATTCAAGAGAAAATACCGAAAGCATGCTTTAGTTATTTTTATGAAGAATTATTTATTTTTCGATTAGTGTCTATAGCCAATGAACAAGGCGCACTTGATGATTTTATCTCTGATTATTTAAACCCTGTCCTTCAATATGATCAGCAAAACAATGGGAAACTAATGGAAACATTAAAAACTTATCTTAAATGTAATGGATCAAAGCAGGAAACTGCAACTAAATTATATATCGTTCGTCAGACTCTTTACCAACGACTTCAAAAATTAAATGAGCTATTAGGTGAAAATTTTATGGATTTCTATAAACGACAAGCGATAGAATTTGCTATCACCGCCTATGAATATGTATCTTCTCCTAAATCATAAATTAATACAATGATCCTGTTTTTTTAGACTATTTGTAAATGGTCATACTTGAAATTACCAGAATGTCGTGAAAATTTTGTAATTCAATTTACATACTGTCTACTGAATGCGTTTTCATAAGTAGATATAATAAATTCATAGAAAGATAATTTCAAACTAGGAGGTTTTACTATGGTAGTAACCCAAAATGTACAAACATTAAAAAACTTTATTGGAGGAAAGTGGATAGAATCTACAAGCAAACAGGTTGAAGATGTACCTAATCCAGCAACGGGAGAGATTATTGCTCGTGTACCACTTTCAAATAGAGAAGAATTAAATGGGGCTGTTGCAACGGCTAAAGAAGCATTTAAAAAATGGAGAAAAGTGGCTGTGCCTCGCCGTGCTCGTATTCTCTTCCGTTATCAACAATTATTAGTCGAAAACTGGGAAGAGTTAGCTAAACTGATTACGCTAGAAAACGGAAAAAGTTATGAAGAAGCTTACGGCGAAGTCCAACGTGGGATTGAATGTGTTGAATTTGCCGCAGGTGCACCAACTTTAATGATGGGTCAGCAACTTCCGGATATTGCTACTGATATTGAATCTGGTATGTATCGTTACCCAATCGGAGTAATCGGAGGAATCACACCGTTTAACTTTCCGATGATGGTTCCATGCTGGATGTTCCCACTGGCGATTGCATGCGGAAACACGTTTGTATTAAAACCATCTGAAAGAACTCCTTTGTTGGTTAATCGCTTAGCTGAATTGATTAAAGAAGCAGGTCTGCCTGATGGCGTATTAAATATTGTGCATGGTGCACATGACGTTGTTAATGGCATTCTGGACAATGAGGATGTGAAGGCCGTATCCTTTGTTGGTTCTCAACCTGTTGCTGAGTATATTTACAAAACTGCAGCTGCTAACGGCAAACGTGTCCAAGCTCTTGCAGGTGCAAAGAATCATTCCATTGTCATGCCGGATGCTGATTTAGACAACGCTGTAAACAATATCATCAATGCGGCATTTGGATCTGCAGGTGAACGTTGTATGGCAGCTTCCGTTGTTGTTGCAGTAGGAAACGTTACTGATGAATTAATAAGTCGACTCAAATTAGCAGCTGATGGCATTACAATAGGAAATGGTATGGATGAAGGCGTGTTCCTTGGGCCAGTCATTCGTGAGTCACACCAAAAACGGACGATTCATTATATTGAAATGGGTGAAAATGAGGGAGCTTCTTTGATCCGGGATGGAAGAAAAGATGTAGTGAATGAGCAAGGGTATTTTGTTGGCCCTACGATCTTCGACAACGTCCAACCTGAAATGAAAATTTGGCAGGATGAAATTTTTGCTCCAGTGTTATCGATTGTTCGAGTTGAGACCTTAGAGGAAGCCATTGAACTGACAAATAAGTCCGATTTTGCAAATGGGGCATGCTTATATACTGACAGTGCTAAAGCAATCCGTGAATTCCGTGAAGAAATCGATGCAGGTATGTTAGGTGTCAATCTTGGAGTTCCCGCTCCTATGGCATTCTTCCCTTTCTCTGGTTATAAGAAATCCTTCTATGGTGATCTCCATGCAAATGGAAAAGATGGAGTAGAATTCTATACTCGTAAGAAAATGCTTACTGCTCGTTATTAAAAATAATGATGTAATAAAAAATTGAATGGAGGTCGATTGTGGTGCAAACGCAAACACAAAATTTGCAAAAATTAGATGAAAAATATCTTTGGCATTCAATGAGAGGAGCGAATCCTAGCCCATCCAATTTAATTATCACAAAAGCAGAAGGAGCATGGGTAACGGATATTGATGGAAATCGTTATTTAGATGGTATGTCTGGTCTTTGGTGCGTGAATGTTGGGTACGGGCGAAAAGAGCTTGCGAAAGCGGCTTATGAACAGCTTGTAGAAATGCCGTACTTCCCATTAACCCAAAGTCATGTTCCCGCGATTAAATTGGCAGAAAAGTTGAATGAATGGCTTGGGGGCGATTACGTTATTTTCTTCTCGAACAGTGGATCGGAAGCGAATGAAGCCGCGTTTAAAATTGCTCGTCAATATCACCAACAAAAAGGGGATCACGGACGCTACAAATTTATTTCTCGCTATCGCAGTTATCACGGTAATTCAATGGGTGCGCTTGCAGCAACAGGTCAAGCACAACGAAAGTACAAATATGAACCATTAGGGCAAGGGTTTCTGCATGTAGCACCACCTGATACGTATCGCAATCCAGATGATGTTCATACACTTAAAAGTGCTGAAGAAATTAATCGTGTCATAACTTGGGAGTTAAGTGAAACGGTGGCCGGGGTAATTATGGAGCCGATTATTACTGGGGGAGGAATTTTAATGCCTCCTGATAGATACATGGCAAAAGTAAAAGAGATTTGTGAGAATCATGGCGCCTTGCTGATTTGTGATGAAGTCATATGCGGATTCGGTCGGACAGGGAAACCATTCGGATTTATGAACTATGGAGTCAAGCCGGATATCATTACGATGGCGAAAGGAATTACTAGTGCTTACCTTCCGTTATCGGCAACGGCAGTCAAAAGAGAGATTTACGAGGCTTACTTAGGCAGTGAGGATTATGATCGTTTCCGTCATGTGAATACGTTCGGGGGAAGTCCTGCCGCTTGCGCCCTAGCTTTGGAAAATTTAAGAATCTTAGAAAATGAAAAGCTCATCGAACGCTCCAAAGAATTGGGTGAACGCCTTTTACGTGAACTAGAGGATGTAAAGGCACATCCAAATGTGGGGGATGTACGCGGAAAAGGCCTTCTTCTCGGTATTGAACTGGTAGAAGATAAGCATACAAAAGAACCTGCGTCCATTGAAAAGATGAACAAAGTTATTAGTGCTTGTAAAGAAAGAGGTTTAATTATTGGTAAAAATGGTGACACCGTTGCGGGATACAATAATATATTGCAGCTTTCTCCCCCATTAAGTATTACAGATGACGACCTTGCCTTTATCGTCAAAACACTGAAAGTAAGCTTAACTCAAATATGATATTTGTAAGTAGGTTAACATGATTAATGATTATTCAATAATCACCAAAAAAATGTATACAAATAGCCGACGTAAAAAATCTGGGCAATGGCAATGCCGGGTTGATAGAGCAAAGTGTTTTGCGGACTTATAATGATTTGAGATTGTTCTGATGAGTCAATCGAGCCTTTCTCAAAATGAACTTTCAATAACTCCAAACATTCTTTTTGAATAGATGGATTTATTTGCGGTAAAAAGATAGGACAACCTTCTATAGGATAGTAGATCACCTGTAAGGAAAGCATTTGAGATAAAGTTCGCAGAATTTTACTGGTATTTTTTTCTTTGAGGCTTAATTGCGATAAATTTTTGGAGAATGATTCTAACTCTCTTAAAATTTTTACATTGCACTTGATAAGCAAGGTGTGTAAATTAGTGATAATTTTATCAAATTTAACCTTTTTACAAAAGGAAAATTATGTATCTCAGCCAGGTCAATGATCTCATGTGAAAAATACACCCGTAACTCAATGCAAAGGGCAGTAGTATTTTGTCGAATGAGATTTTTAAGATAAGACAAACAAACGTTTTTGACACCATAACTTTTAACCAGGAGCTGGATAGATAATGGGGAAAACTGCAATTGAATCAAATAATCAAGAATCAAACAAGCAAGTTATAAAGAGGAAAAAAATTAATTTCACAATGCCCCATAGTTATGTTTTTATGGGAATGATGATTTTCTTAGCAGGGATTTTAACATACATTGTACCTGCAGGTGAATTTAATAGAGTGGAAGATCTGGCTACTGACAGATTAGTTGTCGTACCTGATTCTTATAAGCTTATTGAACAATCACCAGTTAGTTTTTTTGATTTGTTTCTGAGCATTCAAAAGGGAATGATAAATGCAGCGGAAATCATTTTCTATGTCCTATTTTCCTATGGTTTTATATTTATGCTAACAAAAACTGGAGTCTTTAATTGCGGCATTGGGGTACTTTTAAAGAAAATGAAGGGAAAAGAAAATTTCATTGCCCCTATTTTTATGCTTGTCTTTGGACTTATGGGTGCAACCTTTGGAATGTATGAAGAAAGCTATGGATACATTCCCCTAATGATGGGAATTGCTGTTGCCCTTGGATATGATGCATTGGTTGGTGTTGCCATTGTTTATGTGGGCATAACTACGGGTTTTTCAGCATCCATAACAAACCCTTTTACCATTGGAATAGCTCAGAACATTGCAAAAATCCCTTTGTTTTCTGGAACTGGGTTTCGTATTATAGCTTTTATAGCCTTTATGTCCCTGTCAATTTTTTATGTTATGCACTATGCAAATAAAGTAAAAAAAAATCCGGATGCAAGCCTTGTAAAAGACATAGAGTTTCCCTTTCTTTCAGATATAAGAAAAGGGGTGCTATCTGAGCAAAAATTTACTACACGGCATAAAATTAGCATGATATTGTTTGTAGGTACCATTCTAACTTTAATTATGGGAACGGTTAAATTTAGATGGCATCTTCCAGAATTATCAGCTGTCCTCATTATGATGATGATTGTCACAGGTTTAGTAAACAAGCTTACTTTTGCTCAAATTGCAGATACATTTATAGAAGCATGTAAAACCATGGTATTTGCTGCTCTCATTATTGGCCTAGCTAATGCTATATTAGTTGTTTTTCAAGAAGGGCACATTATCGATACAATTGTGCATGCTATGGCATATGTTATAAAGGACTTATCGCCTATGATTTCTGCAAGCTCTATGCTCATTGGACAAACCTTACTTAATTTATTTATTCCTTCAGCATCTGCCGCGGCAGCGATTTCAATGCCCATTATGACGCCGCTAGCGGATCTTGTCGGTCTGAATCGCCAAATTGCCGTTCTAGCTTTCCAATTTGGAGACGGATTTGCAAATATGTTTTGGCCTCATACTGTTGCTGTTATATGCGGGATTGCTTGCATACCAATTGATCGTTGGTATAAATTTTTATGGCCGCTTTTCCTTTCAATTCTAAGCTTGGAGATCATATTTGTCATCATTGCAGTAGCTATTAATTATGGACAGTAATTGAACGGTGAAAGGACGATCAACTTGTATAATAGTTTAGAAGTGTTAAAAAAACATCCAGTATTTTACTATTTTTCAGAAATATCAAATATCCCTAGGGGTTCTGGCAATGAGAAAGCGATTAGCGACTATTTGAGTCGCTTTGGAAAAGAACGCAATTTAGAGGTCATACAGGATGAAGCATTAAATGTCATTATAAAAAAGAAAGCTACACCTGGATATGAGAATATACCAACCGTCATTATCCAAGGGCATATGGATATGGTTTGTGAAAAGAATAAAGGGACTCTTCATGATTTTGAAAAAGATCCACTTCAATTAAGAATTGTAGGAGATATGCTATATGCAACAGATACAACATTAGGTGCTGATAATGGAATTGCAGTAGCTTATGCTCTTGCTTTATTAGATTCAGATGAAATCCCTCATCCTTCCCTTGAAGTTGTTATCACAACAGAAGAAGAAACCACTATGGGGGGAGCTTTAGCTGTTGATCCTGCTAACCTTGACGGTAAAATTTTCATTAATATTGATTCAGAAGAAGATAATAAGTTATTAGTAAGCAGTGCAGGTGGGATAAAAGTAATCCAAACTCTTCCGATAGTTTGGCAAGATATCCCTAAGGATGTATCGGTTTATTGTATTAGCGTTAGAGGATTAAAGGGAGGACATTCTGGTATGTCTATCAATAAGGGAAGAGGTAATTCCAATAAAATAATAGGTCGATTATTATTTGATTTGTTAGCTAAATTCCCTTATTTTATTCAACAAATCAATGGTGGCGTAGCAGTAAATGCAATTCCTCGTGAAGCTGAAGCAATTATTTTGCTTCATTCAGATTCTGTTGAGAAACTAGAAAATAAAATTGACGAGTGGAATGTTATCTTTAAAAACGAGCTGCAAACTTCTGACCCGGATGTATATATAAGCCTTGAAAACATAAAGTTTGATTTTACCAAGGTTTTTTCGGAAGAAACAATGCGTAAGGCAATTACCTCTCTGATGTTAATTCCAAATGGTATTCAAAGCATGAGTATGGAGATAGAAGGGTTGGTCGAAAGCTCGACTAACTTAGGAGTTATTACAACATTAGATACAGAAATAAAGTTTGAAAGTGATACGAGAAGTACGGTAAAAAGTCTAAAGTACAATATAGTTAATAATGCCAAAATAGTAGCAGATACACTTGGGTGCCAATTTACTACCGAATGCAATTATCCAGAATGGCCATATAATCCTAACTCAAACATTCGAAAGTTATTTGAAAAAATTTATAAGAAGAAACATGGTACTGATATTGAGATTATCGCAGTGCATGCTGGAATTGAGTGCGGTATCTTTATCGAGAAAATTCCTGGATTAGATGCTATTTCGATTGGTCCTGATATGTACAATGTTCATACTCCCGATGAACATTTAAATATACATTCTACGATGAATAATTGGAAATATTTCCTTTCAGTACTAAAAGAAATGAAATCATTTAATTGGAAGGAAAATAGTATGTAGTGAAGAGGATCGAAAAATGGTTCTGGTGCAAAAACTTCAAGACAAGTGCAATTAATCTCTAAATCTTGGATATACTGATACTATTACTCTAAAAAAGGTGTGTGATCAGTATGTCTAAGGAAAATTTATTTAAATGGAAACATTATCAACCAGAAATTATTCTTCTCACTGTCAGATGGTACCTACGGTACAACCTTAGTTTTCGTAATCTTGTAAAAAATGATAGAGGAACGTGGCCTATCAATGGCTCATACAATGATTATGCGTTGGGTACATCAATATGGCCCTGATTTAGATAAGAAAATTCGTCGTCATCTCAAGCAGACCAATGATTCGTGGAGAGTAGATGAAACATACATAAAAGTAAAAGGACAATGGATGTATTTGTATTGTGCAGTCGATTCAGAAGGGAATACGATTGATTTGTATCTAAGTGAATTAAGAGATAAACAAGCTGCCAAGTGCTTTTTTTTAGAAAGCCTTGGTTACTTGCCATTCTACAATTCCACGTGTGATTACGGTTGATAAGAACCCAGTTTATCCTGTAGCGATTCAAGAGTTAAAAGAAGAAAAAAGTATGCCAGAAGGCATACAAGTACGACAAATACGGGATCTGAACAACATTGAGGAACAAGATCATCGTTTTATAAAAAAAGGGGTCCGTTCTATGTTGGGATTGAAATCGTTTCGAACAGCCACCTATATTTTGAGTGGTATCGAAGCTATGCATATGGTTAAAAAAGATCAACCTCATCAACGGGCAAAGTCGCCCAAAATGAGGTTGAATTCATTCATAAGTTGTTCGGGGTAGCTGCTTAATCCCAAAGTTAACAGGGTATTACCACTCTATGGTACTAGTACATTATTTTCGCAACAGAACCGAAAAAAGGACAACTTCAACAAGGGGAGTCTGTCCAAATCGAGATTGAAATCATACATAAATTGTTTGGAGTAGCATCATAATTTAAAGATGAAAAATGAAAAGGATATAGAGGTTCTATGTTTCTAACAAATCATATTTGCACCAGAACCAATGAATTTATAGCTAATCTTAAGTTATTCAAGAATCGGGCGCGTTTGTGTAATAAGCTCAATAGCTTCTTACTAACGATCGGTTTAATAGAAAAATCACCCTGGGTGCCAAAAAGGTGACGAATGGGTGCCGATATCGATATTTTTATATATTGTTGAGTGAATATTCTGTCTAGAAACAAATGTTATGTTGTGTGGTTTAATTAAGGTTAGATTGTATGATGTTCTCACGTAACACCCCACAATTTATGGGCGGCATGATGTAATCATCGCTTAAATCCCTTTAAATATAGGGGTTTAACGAGTATTTAGAAATAAATGCTCACCTATTTGCTCACCTAACATGTAAATATCTTTAAAGTTGAAGGTCTTCCATCAGTTTACTGAATTGATGGGAGGCCTTTTCTTCCATGTTGTCAGTCATATGAGCATAGATGTTCATAGTTGTTTGAATATCTGTATGTCCTAATCATTGTTGGATTTCTTTCAACCCCACCCCTGCTTCGATCAGTAACTTGTGTGCGTATGCTTGAACGAATGCAACGTAATTTCCTTGTGAATATGCGGTAACATGTTTGCACTAGGAAATTTTCTTTCAAAGTAAATAATACTGGAGGTGTTCATAAGTAATTCCTCCTTAAATTTAATGACAATTAGGGGCGCACATAGTGAGTTATAGTTCATTGGGCTATTTAACCTCGTTTTTATGACGAGTATACAATTTTATCTGATTATCAAACGAGAAGGAATTTTTAACTAATATGGTGACTTATTATTAAATCAAACAATGGGATAACAATTAAAAAATAAGATTATAAAATCGTAGGGCATACGTAATATATAAAATTAATAGTTTGATTTTATTAAATTTTCAAAAAATGTTGACGACATTTTTGAGCTTACAATAAGTTTTAGGAATACGTATTCCTAACTCAAAATAACTTGTTGGGATGTGAAATTGAAAAAAAGAATCCCTTTGAAATGGATTCTTTTGACATTTTAAACATAACTTTTTGTTTTAATATTTGCTCAATTTGTTCTATTATTCGCTTAAATTCTAGTTCAAATTCTTCAAGTATAATTCGCTACCAAAAAGCCTTTTTATAATCATGTAATGTTGGAATTACTTTTTTTATTCTTTAAATTCAGATTCATTTACTTTTGCTTGGGCAACTTCACCATTATTAGTTGCCTCAAGTAACTTCTTTTCGAGCAAAGCCTTTTTATCAGGATGAAGTACCCGCGAAAAAATAGAGTAGGATGTAGAAGGTCATAAAAGCAAGAACATTTCAGGTATCTATAATTGCTTATTAATCAACCATTTAAAAAATTAATGTACTCACTTTTGTGTCTAATCAGTAGGAACCAAAAGTGAGTACATTCTTTATATGGAAGGCAAAGTGTGATCATTTTAAGCAGTGTAGAATGAAGCAATTCTTTATCAATTTTAATAGATTGTTTCTACAAAATACCGAGATTTCGACAAAGGATTCTGTAAAGTAATGTAGAATATCTGACATAATATCCTTTTTAAAACAACGCTTCAGATGCGACGTTTAAGGGGCGGGAATCTCATGTATTCACCCATTCCAAAAAAGAGAAGCAGTAAGTTTGGAAATAACTATTGGGAAGCATATAGCCCAAAAGTTAAAAGAAATGTTCGTTTATTTAGTGATTTGGAATATGATTTTTGGGTACTGATTGAAACAAACCCACAAATAAGTACTTTTTGCGAGTTTTGGAACAAATAAAATTTATGAAATGTGTGCTTTTTTAATTTTATTCATCAATCGGGCCAGATTGTTGAGTAACTATTTTAGAAGAGATTGTGAAGAAATGTACTTAAACTAAACCAGCTAATAGTTTGTCAACATTTTTCAATGAAAACTTAAAATATTTCATGCTATACTAAATTTG
>NZ_JBNNTG010000052.1:0-21901 GCF_050278525.1 Peribacillus sp. NPDC096540
TTCCAAGTTTTTTTATTCAGAATCAACCCCTCATTTCGTACAAATTATTTTAGCCGGCAACATTACTATACAACCTGACATTGTGTTAGGTTCAAGTCCCTATATTTATTTTTATTAAAAAATATTTTTATTAAAAAAATTTATTTATTCACTCAACACGTTATCAGTAATTTATTTCCAAGACGTAAGCCACTTTTAATTTTATTGAATTACCCCATTATTTGAACTTCTTCTTCAACAAACCTGCCCCTTTAGTTGAATAATTACCAAAAAAATATCAATACTAAATTTTATAAAACCATTCTATACAGAGAGGATTGCATTATCATCAGAAAGTTACCTTTGTTAATTTTGCTCTTTTCATTTTTCCTCCTAACTGGCTTCAATAGTGCAAATCAGTTAGTAATATCAAATATTGAAACGACTATTATAAAAGCAGAGAATATTCTTCGTTATGATATTAAATTAAAAAATACAGGTACTACTCAAATTAAAAGTGAATTCGATTACCCAGGGCATCATGTTTACGGGCTTGAAGTGGTTATAAGACCTAATGAAAAGTTAGCAACTAAAATGGAAATGGACAATAGTAGCAAGTACAAAAAAATGATTTCAATGGGTGGTGGAAGTGATGGACTCATTGACCCAGGAAATGAAGGTTCATTTAACATTGAATACAAAATTAAAGAAGGTACAGACATTAAAGATATAGAAAAATTGGCTTTTGACTCTACCTTAATAATATTAGATGGTGTAAAAATTGTTAAAGAATTTCCATTAAAAAAAATAAACGAAAATTAACTGCACTATACGCCTTAATATGACATCAGTTATTAAGGTTTTTTTATTGTTTAATTTCAAAACCCTTGTTGAACTAACCTGCCCCGATAGTTGCATAAAGAAAAAGCTGCTGATCAGCTCCTGATAATGAAGTAAAGCATCCGTTAGTTTTAATAACAAAAGCTACCAAAAAGGCAGCTCATTGTAAAATAGTTTTTTTATGAAGTTTTAATTGAACTCTTTTTGGTATAGTCTGATAGCACTTATTGCACCTACAAGGAATACAATCGCTTGGAATAATAATAAGAACTGGCGAAAATGTTGGATATCACTGTCAACTAATGAAATAAACAAACCAGTCATAATCAATTGGGTACTAAACATACTAGAAATTATTTTTAAATATATGGCATTCGTTCTTTCGTCTGGTTTACCAAACTTCTTTCCCACAAAAAATAGAACCAGCAAAGAACCAATATAAATAAACATCATAATTCCTACAAAGATATTAAAATTTACTACGTTCTCAAGCATCCATCTGTCTAATACATCAATCATTGTTATCTTCCTTTCCTACATATGAGAATATTTCATTAATATCTACTTCAAAAAAATTTGCAATTCTATAGGCTAACACTAAAGATGGTGAATAGTTATTCTTTTCCATAACAAAAATAGTTTGTTTGGAAACTCCAACTGCTTCTGCCAAATCCTTTTGAGACATCCTCTTTAACACTCTAAACTCATATACCTTGTTTACGATTGAATCACCAAAGCTCTCTTTCACAAGACCGCCTCCCTATATTTAACATAATAAAATATAACTACCAAAAAGTAAAGTTTAATTATACATTTTATAATATATATTTTATAAAATTATGGTTTGTATTTAGATTTTATAACTAACACTTACTTTCTTATCAAAAAAAAGAAGCATTAAACCTTTGTTTAATACTCCTTGCTTTGCTAATTAAATCGTAACCTAAAATCATCCTTCTGGATTACCGCCCTCGATTGTTGAATAAACTATTTAGTTATGTGATTTAATTCCCCTGTTCTTTTTCCCGAGAGAATAAGCAGAAGCTAAAAGAAATATCGTAGCTAATCACACTCCAATTATCATTGAATAATCAAAATAATTTTTAAGTGCTATACCACCAGAAATAGATGCAATAAACAAAAACAAAAAGAATATTGTATAATTCTTTTTCATAATTTTTTATCACTACTTTAGTATATTTTACCATAAGCATGTCATTTTCTTATCAAATTATCCTGCTACTCGACTTATCCTTATTCAGCTAACCTGCCCCGTTAGTTCCATAAGAAAGAGAGCTGCCAAAGGCAACTCCCTTATGACTTGTATCAGAATGCATATCGTTGTAAATACGTATTTTCCTGACGCTCCCCCTTAAAGAACCAGTTCATTTTTTGTCTTTATTTAAATCAAAAGGATTCGGAACAAGCCAACCACTCAACACACTAGAAATAGTATCTAATAAATTACAATCATTATATAGAAAAGCACATATAAAACCGAACAAATAAACACGGATGATATACGCTACAAAGTCAGGCGAAATAACATTTTTTATACTCGAAATATGACTACCAAGAATCCTTTCAAATTCTACTGATTCTTTTTGATTAACTTCTGCAGCTGTTTTAATAAGAGTCCGATTTTCTAAGGTTTTTATATTAGATAACCAAGTATCCAGGCCCATCTGCCTTTGAACCTTTTCAACTGGATTTTCAAAAAACATTTCAACTCGGTTTTCAAAATTAACGATAGAAGCCACATCCTTTATAAATCAATATCAGGTTAATGATTTTATTATAGCTTATTATTTTTTCATTTTTATAATCGATTGTCTTAAAGTTAAAACTTTAAGACAATCTAAAATGCAGTAGAATTATTTGTGTCACTTTGGGCGCTATTTTGCGCTAATTTTGAGTGCTATTTTGCACATCCAACATTAAAAACCCAGCTATCTTCACATGAGAAGATTAGCTGGGTTTCTTAATATTTACATCAAATCATTTGTTGAGCAATTCGGGTCTGCCTAGTAAAAAACGACTGCTCTTTGTTCCGCAATCGCGTCCGATTGCGGAAGATCGAGATAATTATTATGATTGCTACTTTAGCTTGTTGCTAACGCACTCTGATAGTAGAGCATGGTAATCCACATACCCTCAAAAAATATCTATTCCATATAATTCTTATAATTTAGTTTAAATAAACTTTTATAATCTAGTTCAGCAATTAGAACACTTATTAATAAGAGTAATGCCCCTAAATAACCTCTAGATGTAAGAGTTTCACCCGTGAAAAAGAAAGCAAAAATTGAGGAAAAAACAGGTTCTAATGTAAAAATAAGACCAACATGGGTTGGACTGGTATGTTTCTGGGCAATGATTTGAACAATGAAAGCGATTCCCGTACAAAATATACTTAATGCCAAGATTACAAACCATGACTTATAATCGTTGGGAAGTTTTGGTTTTTCAGTAAAAATAGAGAAAATAATACTAAATAGTCCAACAAAACCAAGTTGTAAAACTCCAAGGGAAATGGAATTTACATGTTTAGCCACTGCTCCTGTAACCATGATATGAACGGCATAGAATAAAGCACAAAGAATACAAAACAGATCACCAAAACCTATCTTAAATTGGTTATGTAAGGTTAATAGACCTATTCCTATTATTGATAAAACAATTCCGAAAACAACTTTTTTTTCAGGCGTTTGTTTTAAGAATATAGAAGATAATAATGGTATAAATATGACCGTGAGACTAAATAAGAAACCAGCATTCGAGACGGATGTATACTCCGTACCGAAAGTCGCAAACACATAAGCAATAAACAAAATAATCGATAATATAAAAGCATATTTTACTGTTTTAAAATCAGTCTTAATTAAGTGCTTGTAAAATACAATCCCTGATAAAAGAAATGCAAGAGTGAAACGTAATGAGATTAAATTATATTCTTGCAGATAGTCGAGACCAATTTTTGTAAGTAAAATCGATCCACCCCAAAAAAATGTAATCATTAGCAGCATTAAATCAGCTCTAAGTTGTATTTTCATCTATTTCCCCCCTTTTTATCTTGAGCTAAATTTCTGGTTTGGTTCAAAATAATATCTAAAAAATAGAATTATTTTATTTTAGATATATTATATATACTTTTTCAATAACCCCGCAATATAACTTATTAAAGACCAAGAAAAATGGACTGCTGAAACAGCCCATTTGTTGTGAAACTAAAGCCCCCGGTAGCTTAAGAACAATTCTTCACAAAATTACCTCGTACAAAATGGAAGACTTGTTATTTGATTTTATTCAAATATTCCTTTCCTGTTCTCCAATCATTTTGACACGTGGAACATCATCCTTTAGATAATAATCATTTGGCGATTGGATCGATTAGGACGTAATATGCAAGATTTAATTCAAATTGTGAACAGCTTAAATGAACGTGGTGTGGGCTTCCACAGTCTACAAGAAAATTTAACAATGGACAAAAGTAATGCCACAGGCCAATTGATGTTTCATCTGTTTGCGGCATTTGCGGAATTTGAACGTAATTTAATTGAGGAACGTTCGGCTGCCGGACGAGTTGCAGCTAGAGCACGTGGTCGTCTTGGAGGATGTCCTGAAAAATTTGGACCGAAAGATAATGAAATGATGAAGTCACTAATTGAAAATGGTACACCGATTAAAGACGTCGCAGAAAAATGGGGTGTTACTTTAGGTGCTAATTTGCACGTAAAAGAATCAACTGTAGGGATTGATTAAAAGGTCCTCATGAACCCCCATATTAGCGTAAATAAAAAGAATCCATTTTGAAAAAAATAATCAAAATGGATTCTTTTCTAGTGATTTAGTATACGGTTTTTATTAAATAGAACTAACGCACCCGTTAGTTCATTAGTCTTAGTAAATTTCGATTTTTATATCTTTATTGTTTTTTTAGTTGTATCTCAATTCTTTTTGCCAAGTCAGATGATACCTTATTTAAATACTCCATAACTTTCTTTCTAATATCATCGGATATGACTATCAAGTCGCTAGCTAAATTTTCTACAAGATGTTCTTTTTCTATAGGAGTTAACTTCATATAGAATTCACCAGCCTGCACAAAATCATCATGCTTTGTTATAGATGTTCTTTCTAGTTTCCCTTCAACATATCTTCCATCACCACTTGAGATTTGGTTAGCTGTTGTCCAGTCTTGCTGTTGATTGACTGGTACTTTACGAAATTCAGGCCCAATTCTTCTTCTTTGAGAATCATTATAAATATTGGCTCGGCCCTGCAGTATTTTATCATCAGATAATTCTGCACCGTCAAGTAAATTTGAAGGGGAGAAGGCCACTTTTTCTACTTGTTCCATATAATTATCAGGATTTTTACTTAATACCATTTTCCCTACTGGTATAAGAGGATATTCTTTCTCATCCCATACTTTTGTATCGTCTAAAGGATCATAAGAAAGATGGGCTTCATCTGCAGGATCCATGAGCTGAACGTATAAGCCATATTCCACTGATTTACCACCCGCAATAGCATCGAATAGTTCTTTACCAGCATAATCAGGGTTTTCAGCGGCTAGTCTATTTGCTTCCTCGCGACCAATGTATTGTACACCTTCAAATGGATACCAATGGTATTTAACATACTTTCTAATACCTTGAGCATTTCTCCAAACATATGTATTCACACTATGTCCTGGAATGTGACGAAGACTTTTTACTGTACCTGCGTCAGAGTAGAGACGTACAACAAAATGAATAGATTCGGGTGCTCTTGCTACAAAGCTCCAAAATCTATCAGGGTCAATTAAGTTATTTTTGGGTGAAGGTGAGAATGCTTTAATAGATTCTGGGAAACGTATCGCATCACGAACAGATAAGACGGGGATATGATTACATAAAAGGTCAAAAACACCTTCTTCTGTATAAAATTTTGTAGCGAAACCACGTACATTTCTGGAAGTATCAGGTGTTCCTTTCGTACCGACAGCTAATGAAAAGCGAACCATAACAGGTACCTTATGATCAGGATTTTGTAAAAAGTTCAGTTTTGTGTATTCGGACATCGAATATATCGTTTGAAAATAACCAAATACACCAAATCCTTTCACATGAACCGGTCTTTCTAATATTTTTTCATGAATAAACTCTTGTAAGGACTCGTGGAGTACAATATCTTGTTCCAGTACAGGTCCTCTAGAGCCGACTGTCTGTGAATGAAGTTTAGCTGACTCATCATTAGTCCATTTGGAGAGGTCTCTATACAACTTTTTTCTTTCATTATAGTCTTCTTCTGATAAAGCTTGCCTCTGTTTGGAATCTTTTTCATTCATTATCATGGCCTCCAAAATTCATTTTCATCAATCGTTACTAAATATGATTTTTAAGCCTCGAATATGTATCTTCTACTTTTATTTTCAACATTTATTAGAAATATAGTTTTTTAAAGTTATCAACTTTTTTCAGGACAATACAAAAAAGTCAAATTAAATCAGTGTTTGAACATACCGCTAGGTAAAGAAAACTCATATGCCATGGACCTGTTGGGATAGGTGGAATTATGGAAAAATGAAAATGACGAAGGGAAATTACATGTTTTATTATTGAGGGGAAAATCAATTTATTACTAACCAGCATTGAAACCTCTACCTTGGTAAGGAGAAGAGAATGTTTCTAATAGAATTTCTTATATATTAATTTGGGAGGGAGGGTCGTTAGTCCTTTATATAGATTCGTACTTATTACAAAGACTCATGGATAAATAGGGAATGATCCCCTAAGATTTGCAGCCAAAACTGATACTCGAATCTTGCTGTCTTTTCCCATACTTCGTTCATTTATTATCCTCCATATCTTAAAAATCGAAAACATTTATGATTTTTTATTCCTTTACGGATATACTTATGAACAAAAAAAAAAATGAAAAAAGGTCAGCAAACTGTGATTGCCCGCAAGCTTTTTTAATTGATTATCATTCTTAACGGAAAGAGAAAGGTGAGCTGCAGCCCTCTTTACTCTTCAACTTATACTAACCAAGCAGCTATCGATGTTTCCTAAGTTACTAACTTGTAGCAGAGGTTTTTTATTCTAGCCCCATTCCTTTTGCCGACTTAAGAAGTAGGGCATTAACCGTTATGATGGAATTTGAGTAGCAACGGCTTCCGTTAATCAAACCCTATGTTAAACAAACATTTTTTGTAAAATAAAATCTTCTTTTTTAAGCTTCTGTAAGATGCACTTCAAACATGTCAATAATAATTTTAAGAAATCTTTCGGCTTCACGGAAAACATGGTCTGCTAACAGAGAATGGATTATGCTCTTAATTTTACATTCATCAATTAGATCCCGAGCTGTTTTCTTAAAATCTCGAAGTGAGACTACAGACACCCTATTCCGATGTTCGCTGCGTTTGCGGAATTTGAACGTAATCTGATTGAGGAACACTTGGCTGCATACGAGCAGCTACAAAAGCCCGTGGGCGTCAGGTGGGCGCTCGGAGAAGTATGGACGAAAAGATATTGAAATGATGAAAGCTTTAATTGAAAGTGGTACACCGGTTAAAGATGCTGCTGAAAAGTGGGGGCTATCTCGCACGACTATTTATTGCTATTTAGAAAAACAGTAAAGAAACCCAGCTAATGTGTGAAGGTAGCTGGGTTTTAATTCTGGATGTGCAAAATAGCACTTAAAACAAGCGCAAATTAGCTCCTAAAGTGACAACCCGTTATTTGAAGAAAATTTTCAAGAAACTCTTTTTTTCGTACTGTTCCGGTCAATTGTCTTAATTTTTTTAATGAAATAATAATGTTTGTAGAAGGCGAGCACTACCAACAGGATTTTCACTAAAAGGATGTCCACATAAAATACAGAAATTATGATGAAGAAATCGGCAACTAAATTGATTCTGATTTTCTCTTTTCGAGTCATACCTTTTTTTTGTAGGAATGCTTCAACGTATTTTTCATATAATGAGGTGCTTTTGAACCAGTTTTCAATCGACTTGGAACTTTTCGCAAAGCAAAAAGCAGCGAACAAGTAAAACGGACCGCCCGGCAGAACAGGTAACACAGTCCCTGCAACACCAATCACAAGGGATATGAATCCAAGAAACAAAAATAGGAAACTTTTTACTTTTTTAATTGTAATCACCTTTTTATTTATATTCTATTCTCTTTTAACGTAAAGAGGAAGTCCAATTGATTCAACATCACTGATTAGTATCTTACCATTTTCTTAATGAACTAACCTGCACCGATAGTTCAACAAGAAAATCAACATCCTTTAACAGAACCAAAAAGAGTTACTAAAAAAGCAACTCAATCAGGTACTAATGAAACCAATTCTCTCTCTTACCTTAAAAAAATTACTGTCCATCCTCTCTCAATTCCCTCTCTTATCTAACCCATCATTCAAAATTTTCATTTGGTAGCGGAAATAGAGATAGAAAATAACCCAGATGATCACATAGAATGGTAGGAAAATACCAATTCCTGTTACTAACCCTTTTAAACTAAATGGAATCCATCCAACAAAGAAAGAAAGAAGAAAGTATAGTATGCTAACAGTCAAGAAATGTAGAATAGTCTGAGATAATAAACTCCATTTCTCTATTTCAAATAATATAGTTGCTGTGCTGAAAAACCAGCCACATAATAGGCAGCCTATCGCATTTTTCACGAAAATCCCACTGTCTAATGAGGTCACATCACCAAAACCTATTACTCCAAAACACGTCAATACCATCACGAGTGCTCCAAAACAAATCCCTACAAAACTACGAAACAAAAGTGTTTTCATCATAATCCCTTCCTTCTCCATTGAAATGCTTTCTTAATTCCTTGAACATAGTGTCGAGAAACATATTCTTTTTCCCCTGACTTAAAATAAACGCATAAAGTTCCGTTGAAAGATGCCTCAAATCTGCTTAACTCATCTAGGTTTGCGATCACCGATTTGGATAATCGAACGAACTGATTACCTGGGAGTTCCTTTTCCAGTTCATATAATCTTTCTTTCATTTCAAAAGTCCCTTGTTTCGTCCGCACCATTATGGAATCTTGCTCTGTAAACAAACAGATTATTTCTTCTGCCCTGAAAACATGCTGCATATCTTCTATCCTACCAACAAAATAAGGTCGTTTTCTCTCCTTCAAGCGTTCCATTAATTCTTGCACTTCCTCATTCCATTCATGATTTCGGATAAGTACCTCTATCGCTTGGACCTCCTCATCTATCTCTACCTGTATTTTCATCTTTGCGGCCTCCCTTTGCTTATATTTTAAGTATATTGATAAACTGAAATTTCGCTTGTGATTTCCAGCCACATGTAACTAAATAGCTCTAACTTGCATAAAATGCGCTCTCAGTTACATCGGTATTTTGGTACAAATAAAGCGAACCGCCTTGGAATCACCCACTTGGATGGACTTTCCCCATCAACTAAGGTGAATATGTATGTTAAAACATTCTGCCCTACACTGTCTTTAAATCTTTGATTTTGAAAATACTTGCTAGGTGCACTAAATAACCGTCCAAATGCTTGGACGGTCACATACTCTATTTCTTATAAAGCTTTTATTAGGCCCTACTTCTTCTCAACTGAAGGATGCGTTGTATCGATTACTTTTGACTTATCATGCTAGGGATTATTCTTTGCTTGTAAAAGTGCTTGGCATCACCACTGCTACAACTTCTCCACGAGCACAAAGTGTTTCATTTGCAAATACTTCTGTATCAATTTTCCACTTCTTAGGATGAATCTCTTGTATCTTCCCAACCGCTATTAATGGAACATCATTTGGGGTTGGCCTTACGAATTCCACTTTTAATGAAGCTGTCACAAACCGAGGAGGCTCTATTCCATCCCCAACTTCATGCCCATTTTTTCGATGCAACGCCAATGCAGCCGAACCTGTTCCATGACAATCAATTAATGATGCAATTAAGCCGCCATAAACGAAGCCTGGTATTGCAATATGTTCTGAGCGAGGTGTATAAATTGTCCTTGTTTGTTCTCCTTGCCAACCCGTTCGAAAATGATGACCATCTTTATTTAACCGACCACATCCATAACACCATGCAAATGCATCTGGATAATCATCTTGAATCGCTTTTAGCACTTTCTCCTCCATCATTTCTCCCCCTATACTTTTCAGAATATTATAATATCAAGGATACTGTAGCAGCATCATTAATTCAATATTGTGATGATTGTTGTTAATTTAGTACTACAAGTTTTCGAAATGCATTAGGAGGAATATATAATGTCTTCGTTGGTGCATCTAACTGCTCACCCATTAACTGAGGATCATTCAAGTTCGTTAACTATTGGCAAAAAGTTTTTGGAAGCTTATCGAAGCTTTCATCCCCAAGATGAAGTTAAGATGCTAAATCTAATTGAAGCGGGTGTTCCACTTATAGCTGGGCGGTCCACACGCAGTGCCTAAGCAGGCTACGAAAAGGAGCCGCATTCACAGAATTAACCGAACAAGAATAGCATGCAACCAGGTAGCATACTGTGCTAAGTTACCAGTTTATTGCTACCGATAAATACGTATTCGTTAATCCAATGACTTCATTGTAAATTAAACTGCATTATCGTCACTCAATATCAACTTGTATTTTTTCTCTATCACTAGTTATTCACCAATAATACCCAAAACTATTTCATTTCTGCTAGAATGCAAATTCCACCTTTTTTTCACATGTAATCGATATTGGGGTATAATCATGTGTGTTAATATATGTAAAAGTTGGGAGCGGGAAGATAATGAAATCCAATATTTTGCTAGTGGAAGATGATTTATCGATTCAAGAAATGGTAGAAAGCTATTTAACAAAAGAGGGTTTTATTGTTTCGACAGCTTCTGATGGAGAAGATGGACTGGAAAAATTTACGAAAGGTTCGTTTGATTTAATCATTCTTGATATTATGATGCCAAAAATAGATGGGTTAGAAGTAATGAAACTGATTCGTGAAAGAAGTGCTGTCCCTATTTTAATGATGTCTGCTAAGGATACAGATGTTGATAAGGCGATCGGGTTAGGCCTCGGAGCAGATGATTATATTTGTAAGCCCTTTTCAATGATTGAGTTGTCTGCACGGGTGAAGGCGGGAATTCGTCGTTCGACAAAATATTCAGCTCCGCTAAAGATACAAGATAAAATTATTCAGATTGGTGATTTGGAAATAGATACAATCAACTTTACTGTTTGGAAAAAAGAGGAAGTTATTAAACTCACTTCCAAAGAGTTTGAACTATTAAAGCTATTTGCGAAGAATCGCAATCGTGTATTTACAAAAACTCAAATTTATAACCTCATTTGGAATGAAGAATATTTTGGCGATGAGAATGTTATTAATGTTCATATGAGAAGGCTGCGAGAGAAGATAGAGGATGATCCGTCAAACCCAGAATATATTAAAACATTATGGGGAATCGGTTATAAGCTGGAAGTGATGTAGCATGGTACTTTTTTTAATGATGATCATTTTCATATTATTAGGTGTTATTTTTTTTCAATATAGTATGCAGAAAAGTAAAGATGAGAATTTACGTTACATATATGAAAAGCTACAGGATATTTTGGAAAAGCAAACAGGTGAAAAGTTATTAGTTGTGACAGATGATAAAGAACTACAAAAGCTATTAGTCGCTATTAATCATTTATTAGTAGCAAAGCAAATCACAAATGCCCATCATGCCAAGGTAGAGATGTCCATGCGCAAGATGCTCTCTAATGTATCGCATGACTTAAAAACACCGCTGACGGTTGTTCTTGGGTATGCAGAGATGCTATATACAGATCCTACGATGAGTGAGGATGAACGACAAGCACTGCTGAAAAAGGTGCATATGAAAACTATTGATGTAATGGAACTCATTCATAAGTTTTTTGACTTAGCGAAATTAGAGTCGGGAGATAAAGAAATCGAGTTAGCTAGAATTAATATGAATGAAGTATGTCAGGAAAATATTTTGTCGTTCTATGATTTACTAATGGCTAAAGGCTTTTCGGTCCACATTGATATACCAAAAGAAAATCTATATGCACTTGGAAATGCAAGCGTGTTAAGTAGGGTGTTAAATAATTTAATCTCGAACGCGATTACGTATGGGGATGATGGAAAAACGCTGGGCATGACTTTAAGAAGTGATGAAAAGATTGTATGTATTGATATATGGGATAAAGGAAAAGGAATTTCTGAGTCACATATCGACAAAGTATTTGAGCGTATGTATACATTAGAAGATTCAAGAAATCGTTTATATCAAGGTAGCGGACTTGGACTGACGATCACGAAGCGACTTGTAGAAGCATTAGGTGGGGAAATTCATCTTTCCAGTACGCCATATAAAAAAACAGTATTTACAATTATGTTAAAAAGAATGCAATATTAGCTTGTAGAAAGTGCAGTTCTACAAGTTTTTTGCCTTGCTCCAGACAAAGACTATCAAACTTCTGACCCCTCCTTAAGATAATCAACAACGATTCGCACCTCATCGTGTTTCCTTTATCTCATTCCAGCGGTACAGTTTGTTCGTCGCCAAGTGGTCTCCTTGCCCTTTTCTGTGAGCTTAAGGAATTTGTAAGAATTGAGTAAGAAAAAAGAGAAGTTCGTTTCGTACAATGAAAAAATGCAGTGAAAGGAGAAAACGAAATGTCGTATATATTAAAAACAAATCAACTTACAAAAGTATTTGAAGGAAATGAGGTTGTTTCCGGGGTCAATATGCATGTGAAGCAAGGTGAAATCTACGGTTTTTTAGGGCCCAATGGTGCAGGGAAAACAACGATTATGAAAATGATTACAAATTTAATCAAACCTACAAGCGGTGATATTGAAATTTTCGGTGAGAAATTAACGAATACATCATACGAAGTGCTAAAACGAATGGGGACGATCATTGAATATCCTATTTTTTATGAAAAACTAACAGCAAAGGAGAATCTCTACTTACATTGTGAGTACATGGGCTATTATGACAAGAAGTCCATTGACCACGCGTTAGATCTTGTAAAATTACACAATATCGATGACAAAAAAGTAAAAGACTTTTCTCTTGGGATGAAACAAAGGTTAGGAATTGCCAGAGCGATTACGACTAAACCAGAACTGTTGATTTTAGATGAACCTATTAACGGTTTAGACCCCATTGGTATTAAAGAGTTACGAGATTTATTTAAAATACTTTGCAAAGAATATGGCATAACTTTATTAGTTTCTAGCCATATTTTAGCTGAAATGGAACAAATGGCAGATACGATTGGGGTCATTCAAAACGGGAAACTGATACAAGAAGTTTCAATGAAGAGTATCAATGGGGAACAGACAGACTATATTGAGGTGACGGTTCAAGATATCAAAAAAGCAGCTTACCTTCTAGAAAATAATCTAGGTATAAAAAATTATAAAATAATCAGTGAACAGACGATTCGCATTTATGAAATGACCGCAACACAGCAAGAAATTTCAAAAGCACTCATTATGAATGATATTGAGGTTGAAAGTATTAACAAAAAACAAAGCTCATTGGAAGAGTATTTCCTAAATTTAATGAATGGAGAGGGAATTCATGCTTAAATTAATGAGATTAGAACTTGTGAAATTTAAATTTGGTTGGTATGTAAAAGGTGCGATTATCACAAACATAATCATGACAGCTATATTGTGTTTCGTTATGTATTTAGATCAGCAGGAAAGAGATTCAATGGTTACAATGTATCAAGAAGCCTTTGTAATGATCGGCGCAATGGTGAGGGCTACATTTATCGTGTTTGCCGCTGTATTGATTGCGAAAATAGTCATTGAGGAATATAAAAACAAAACCATTTTGATTCAATTCTCCTATCCAATTAATCGAAAGAAAATGATTGCTAGCAAACTGTTATTTATAGCTGCGCTGACGTTTATCACCATGTTGTCGACTAATATCATTGTTGCGGGTTCATTTTCTATCATTAATAGTTACTTCCACATTGTTCCATTTTCAATAACAGCAAATCAGTATTTTGCTGAAGTCTTAAAAATGATTCCATATTCCATTGCAACTGCAGGAATAAGCTTAATTCCATTGTATTTTGGGATGCGTAAACATTCTGTTCCTGCAACAATTAGTTCATCACTCATAGTGGTGGCGATTGCTTGTGCCTCTAATCCAGCATTCTCAATGGTGACTTTCATTCCTCTTCAATTAGGGCTCGCTGCAGTCGGGGTGACAATTGCTTACTCGGCGATTAGAAATATTGAAAAAGAGGATGCGATTTAACTTGAAGAACGGTCAAGTTAGGAACTGGTGTGAAACTGAATTTTTTGTTGCTTACTAGGAAATTATTAAAGCCTGTGAATTCCTTTTGTGCAATCTTATCTCATTTCTTAAATCGTAGATGTATATCGACCGATAGAATCTCCCTAGAAAAGAAAATATCGAATAGCTTGAAATCAAAGTAGATAATTTAAACTGCATAGGTACTGGAAGGTAGATTAGGAATTATAAAGTATGAAATAGTAAAGGGAATTGAAAAAAACAACATATTTTAGAAGACTACTTCTTAAATCTTATTAATGGAGGCGATCAACATGCTTAAACTTATGAAACTAGAATGGAGAAAACATCACTTATCTAGTTATTTTAAAGGTTTAGTAATCTGTATTGTGGCAATCTTCGCTGCTGTAGCTCTTATGGCGTGGGGTTCTAAAGGTGAGGGTGAGCTAATGTTTCCAGATTATGCGGCATTCATGTCTTTAACAAATATTTTTATCAGAATAGTATTTATAATTTTTTCAAGTGTCATTTTATCACGTTTAGTAATTGATGAATACAAGAGTAAAACTATTCAATTATTGTTTAGCTATCCGCTGAAACGGAAAAAACTAATTCAAGCTAAGTTATCAATTGTCTTTGGATTCTGTTTTTTCAGCATAATTATTACTACTTTTATCATCAATATGTTAACTTTCCTCTTAAATCCAATTATAGGATTCTTTGAAGTGCCTGTTAGTATGGCTGAAATTATTGCTTCCGTTCCAGCTACTTTTATTAGCGCATTTATGATTGCTGGAGTAAGCCTGATTCCCTTATATTTTGGTATGAGAAAAAAATCAACTGCTACAACAATTACCTCGGCTGTATTAATTGGATTTTTGATTAACGGAAATATTGGGGTTAGTCAGGTTAGTTTGTTCCAATTCATTGGAGTACCAATTGTATTCTGTCTACTTGGTCTTACAATTGGCTATTTTTCTTATCATAAAGTTGACAAAATTGATGTGGCTTAAATAAAGATAAGTGTAAAGATTGAAAAGAAATGAGGAATAAAAATTGAAAAAAATCATAATAGCATCTATTGCAGTACTTGTAATTGGTGGATTAGCTTTTAGCATCAAAGAAGTAGGGGGGAAGAGTTTTGAAAAAGAAAATTCCTATGAAGTAGATAGTATTGAAGAAGTAGTAATAAACAACGACTCTTGGGATATTGAGTTCAAAAATACTGAATCAAAAAAAATAAAAATCGCTGTTGATGGAAAACGAAAAGACAAGAAGAACGATCCCGTAACAATGAAAAATGATGGGAAGAAAATCGTAGTTAATCAGCAAGACCAAAAGGAAGGATTTACTGAAGGATTCAGTTTTGGAAAGAAAGGTACTATCTATATTTCCATCCCAAAGAATGAATTAGATACTATTACATTGAATAATATCTCTGGAGATATAAAAATGAATGATGTAACGATTAAAAACATGGTAATTTTAAACGACTCTGGCACTGAAAAAATTGAAGGACTGTCGGCAGACAAAGGAAAATTCACATCAAAAGATGGAGAATTAAGTTTAAAAGCTAGTTCGATAAGGGAATTAACTGTAGCTTCTACTACTGGTGATAATTATCTTACAAGTGTGACTAGTCCTAAGATGAAAATTACTTCAACAGATGGTGAAGTATCAGTCAAAGATACAAAGGAAGAAAAGTCATTACTTGTAGAAACAAAGTCAGGAGATATTACTGTGTCTTATAAAGACGTTCCCACTTCATTAACACTTACTGCTAACAGTGATTCATCTGATATAACAGTTGATTTAAATGGCTTTAAGAAAAAAACGACTACTGAAAAATCAAAAGAAGGTACTATTGGAAATGCATCAAATACATTGGAGCTCTTAAGTAAAAAAGGAACTATAAATGTAAATTAATAACGGTGGTATGTCATTACTAAATTGGACAAATTTTATAAGAACTGTTGCTTACATTCACTAGGTATTCCTTGAATGCCAATGTTGTAAAACTAATGTACATAATCATCTAGTTCAAGAGCGATCGGTTCAAGCGAAGCGACATGTGTCCCGTTTACGAATTAAATTCTAAACACGTTGTACATCGCTTCGGACACGGCGTTATCTACGGACATACTTTTGCACACTCAGTGATAGTTGATCTCCAAATGTCTCTAGTGCATCTGAAATCAACTTGTTATCGAATTCTTTTCCACGATCTGTAAAAAACAGTTAAATATGATGTGAAATCCTTTTAATGCTCGCATTGGCTTGATACACAACAAGGGCTGCTGTAGCTTTGAAATAAAGTTTGATTAAATTAACGTCATCTTGAAATGGACAACATACATAAAAAGTTTCAAGATGGTCAATTATCAAAATCATTTCCCCTGCTCCTTTTCTCGATATAAATGACAAAAGCCCCTGTACGCTAGACAGCGTTCAGGAGCTTTTAGTTGACCAACATACCCTCGAAGGGCAGCAATGGAAAGGGGTCTGATTTTGACTTTAATCTCTCAGCTTCAGAAAAACCTTTCCCTTCATATTAAAAGTTAAGCCTTTTTCTTAAATCCCAATACTTAAATGTCATCTTACCCATTTTCGACTTCGAAAGTGAATCGTATTTACGTCCAAGTGCTAGGTTTTGTTTTTCTAACTTGTTAATTTGTTTAAGTTGAGCTGCGTTCAGTTTTTTTAATTTCTTTACTTCTTTAACAAATTCTTTGTTTTTCACTTTCAAATCATTGTTTTTATTATCAACAATTATCCGGTCTTTTATTGGAATTTCCAAGTCTTTTGGTTTTAATTTAGGAGTACTATTGGTTTCATATCCTATAGTTTTTAGATATGGCAAGTTATTTTGAAAATTTTGCTCAAAGCTTCCATAACTTTTATGGATTTGGAGGAAGGTAAAACACCCTGCTTTTTCCGCTTGAATGATTTGACCAAACCCAGACACTTTAACAAGTTTTTCTACTTTTTTTAATTCTTCTGAAATGTTTTTGAAAATATAGGTGAAAACTTCTTCAACACTTATATCTGCAGGCAATTTTTTTACTTGATTAGGTGGTACATGCTTATTTAGTTCATCAAAGTCATCTTCATCAATATAATACGCATTCCCACTTTTATGTAAATAATCAGTAATACGTCTACTCCATAATAGCCCTTGCAGTTTTTTTAATGCTTCCGAAAACAAAAACTGCCTGCTAACTTGATACATTCGTTTGGCTGCAAACTCATATATATCCTTATTACATAAAGCTAATTTGACTGAGTCACGGAAATCCTTCTCTGTAACAGCATATAACGGGTAATCTTCCCCAAAAAGCTTTATATGCATTTTGGTTGGATTCATTATTACAGCCTTCCTTAAAATTCCGTATTCCAATAGCTTCGTAGACAGTTCCAGACTGCTGTCCATTTCCTGACTTCTCCAGGTTATCCCAATGTCACTGTTCACTATTAATTGTTGAGCATTCTCCCTGGTCAACGCCCCGTACCATGTAAGCCCTTCTGTATTGTCCAGGAGATATGTCGCTTCTTCCTTAAACTGAGAATCACCATTAACCCATTTGAATTTATCCCCTGCAATATCAAGCGAAAGATTCGGAATCTCACGCTTTAATTCTTTAAAAGCAGTAATGATAGGTATCGTCTTCCAATCCGGGTCAAATTTCCCGGTATATACAAGTTTGTGTTTTAACCGAGCTTCCCCTCCTGCTGATTCAACGTTTGGTATCATCGGGGTAAGCAGGGAAACTTTGTTTTTTTCTTTATTCAAATTAAGAATCTCAATTACAAATTCGCACATCTCTTCTGTTTGACATAAGAAATAAGCGCATTGATTGTATATATTTTTGATGCTCTCAAATTTTTCTTCATTAACATCCTGACCTATGTGAGTTAAGCCTGTAGCATAAACTAATGTATTCTTTATGATATGATTATGCTTTGCTATTTTTTCAACTGTCTCAATGCTTCTTACAAATAGCCAATCATATTCCTTTTGACTCCAATAATGAGAAATGAGCATTTCAGCAATATCAAAATTAATGACACCTTTTTTTACCCATTCTTCATCGGTGGCATTAAAAAAAGGATCAACAAAAGGATTAAGAATCGTTATATTATCAAATTTCTCAAGAGGTTGAATCAAGATATCACGTTTGACCGGGCTAGCTAATAGTAAATCAACCTCGATGTTAGAGTCTAACGCAATAGTCGATGCTAAGGAAGATAAAAATACTGCAGATCCATCCATTGAATTCATGTCAATAAAGCCAAATAGAAGTACCTTCATTTTTCCGTTTTTCACTAGTTCATGTGAATTCAAAGTTTTCACTCCAATGACTGAAATGTGATATGAATTTCTATTTTTTTATTTGTTCTTTCATAGATGATTTGAGTGCAAGGTATTTTAACGTGAATTTCCCTATATATGTAACGTTGAATTTGTGTTCTAATAACTTAAGTCTACGTATCTCTTTGTTTAGTTTAATGTTTTCTTGTTGGGCTAACTTACTTTTTTCTAATTCTTCTCGCAACCTATTATTTTCTTTTGTAACTTTCTCAATAATATTTTGCTTTTCAGTGTTATTGCTCTCTATGAGCTCTAATGTCATGGACATCATGTCTTTCATTTGTAATTCTAGTTCCTCATACATAGTTTTCCAATATTCGTTTCGTTCGTCCATATTGAAAAAACTCCCCTCCATTAACCTTGGATAATCTCTAATTCTCTTTTAATAACAACATCTACGGCGCATTTATCTCGAATAGACTGCGATGCTTGTTTTGACACTCTTAAGAATACGTCCGAATTGTAAAATAAGCGTTCAATTGCATCCGCAATTTCGATAGGAGACTCAGGTTTTGTAAGAAGGCCAGAAACGTCGTGTTTAACGAATTCGGGGATTGCCGTGATATCAGTTGAAATCGGCACTAGCCCACTAGACATGGCCTCACACATTGAAACCCCTTGAGAGTCCAAACGGGTTGGACAAAGAAAAATTCCATACTCCTTATGTAATGCAGCGATTTGCTCTTGAGATATAAAGCCTTTATGAATAGTTACATTCTCAAAATTTCGGATTGGCTCAACTGTTTGATCGAACAAATTTCCATCACCATAAAAAGCAAATTCTAATTTATTGAAGTATGGTCTCTTTGAAAGCTCTAACACTGCTTTCACCGATAAATCATTGGCGTATTTTCGAGAAGCGTACGGCCTGATTGAAAGGACTTTTGTCCGCATATCTACTGGCTTTTCTATAAAAGTAAACAGATTGTCATCTATTACATTGGGAATGATTACTGAATTTTTCGATTCTGCTCTCGCGTCACATTCAGCTATATGTTCTTTGAACCATTTGGAAATATGAACAAAAGTTGTATCCAATTCATTCGTTTGATAAAACCAATTCATAAAAGAAAGCTGTGCTACATAATAGTCGTCCGCCATTTCAAGAATCTTCCGTAAGCTTTCAGGGCTTTCAAGAAAATTAAACCATCTTCTATGCCAAGCCTCCGTTTCAAAACCATGTATCCACGTAATAATTGGTAAATCCATGCTTGTTTCTTTTATCGCTTGTACCATTTTTGAATTAACAAAATGAATGAGAGCTTTTTTATGTACTTTATGATTTAAGAACATACGTAGATGCTGTTCAGTTCCTCGATAAACAGGCACATCTTCATACGTATACTTTTCTGCTTTTTTATGGGCAGGATGTAAAACAAAGACATCGACCTTCAAACCCTCTGCCAAATAAGCTTTGACTCTTCGGTGGATAAACCCATTACGATATAATTGCTTTTCGTGTGGATAAGCATTCGTAATGATTACATATCTATCTTTATCGCTAAATGTAAGTTCATTTAGATTTATAGATTGCTCCATTTTTGTTCACTCCTACTATTCAGTCATCTTCAATCAGCCTGCTTAATTCTCTGTAAATGAAAGATTTTTAGAAGACCCTTTTCCAAAATTAATTCTACTTTTAAAACTGTGAATCGATTATAACAAACATGTATTACTGAATATTGACATCAATACGAGAAGTATGTAAATAAAAGTAAAGTTTTCATGAACTTTTATATGTTTTAGTAAAGGGAATAGGAATTCTAGAACATATTTTTAAAATTATTACAGAGATAGGTAGATTACCAGTATTTACATGAAGAATTGATGACAATGTAAACCCGAAAAAATAAAGAGAGAACGATTCATTTAACGGAATCGTCCTCTTGCATTGAAACTATTGTATTTTTTGTGTACTGGACAATACCAGTAAAAGATAAAAATGAATGTCAAAGCTGTTAAGTGAAATAGTCAAACGATGATGAAGATCATTTAATAACAGTGAGCATCCTTTCCTTCTGAGTATGATTAGATGACTCCCATTACCTTTTTGCCGTTTGGTACTGATCGATTAATCGACTTAATCGGCGCAATTGAAGGCTATATTCTACGATGGAAGAAGCAATAATCATTGTACGTAATTTCTGTTCTTTATTTTGACTGTATATTTCGAGAGCACGCTCGAAAAATATTTGGCTTTTTTTCATCATATCATTTTCAGTTTGATAATCTTCCCCTTTTATTTTCCCTTCGTATTTTAGCAACAAGTATTCATGACCTTTGATTAACTCTTCAAGATGATGGTCGAAGAGATGATTTTCCTCCTCACTCGTCTTACTCTGGAAATAGTGTTCATCAATGTTTTCTAATACTTGTTCTGCCTGCTTAAGGGTCTTCAGCATTTGTTTAAATACTACAATTTCCCTAACATCCAGCTGGTTTAGTTTTACAAGATTCCCTCTTTCTTCATCAAAAATCTTATATAGTTCTTCTAGTTTTGGAATGTCTTTAATTAATTTTGCATAGTGTTCCTGAAAAGATTTTGCCTTCATTTCCTTGGAAAATGCCGTACGCAATAATAAAGAAAGATTGTTAAATATCAATTGAACCTTATCAAGGTAATTTCGTTTATATTTTGGTGGGAAGATGGCAATATTTACGATCATCGCACAAACAATGCCAACTAAAATGATTAAACAACGGTTTAATATAAAGTTCAGACTTTCATTACCTGGAGCACTCATGATGGCTAAAACCGTAACGAGTGTAAGCGGTATTGTGCTTTCCATTTTCAATTTCAAGCATAGCGAAATTACCAATATCATAACAAGTCCAATCATAATTGGACTATCCCCCAAGAAATGAATCGAAAAAAGCGCAGTCAGTGCACCAATTACATTGGTAATGATTTGGTCAAACAAATGCCTCCATGTACGATAAATGGAAGGCTGTATCGTGAAAACAGCTGCCACCCCTGCAAACACTGCAGGCTGCAAATTTAAGATCGAGCAAATTAACAATGCCAATGTAACAGCAATTCCTGTTTTAAGGACACGCGGGCCTAGAGTCATGGATTTGTATCTCCCATTCTGTAATCTTTATTAATAATCAACACTACAATAAATAGGATCTCACAAAATTCACCACCAACAATTGCCTGTTTATCTATTACTAACTAAAAGCAAAAAGGGTACAGTCAGGGAAAAACCTGTCATTGTAAGATTAACTATATAATATGGAATACAGTACCATAAAAACAAATGAACTTTAACTTTTATTTCTTAGATCTTCACAATAAAAATTCTGAAAGGAAAAATAAAAAAACATGACAAGCCCTTTGTCGTCTAATAGAATACCGAAGGTATATTGAATGAATGTCAGTTTAACTAAAATAACTGGATCAATACTTGGGCGTCCTACCTCTGAATACATATCTTTCACCAAG
>NZ_JBNNTG010000053.1:0-21094 GCF_050278525.1 Peribacillus sp. NPDC096540
AGGCACGCCGCCAGCGTTCGTCCTGAGCCAGGATCAAACTCTCCGAAGAAATGTTTGACTTGCTCATTTTGCTTTTTGATAGTGTGTGCTCACTTTAAAAATTTACGTTGGCGCTTTGTTTTGTTCAGTTTTCAAAGAGCAATTTTATCGTCGTTCTTTCGAACAACTTGTTTATTCATCATAACACACTATTGATTAGTTGTCAACTTCTGCGAAGTTTTTAACTTATTTTAAATCGCTGTGTTTTTCAGCGACCATTTCATCTTAACACTTTCATAATAAGAAGTCAATAGTTATTATTTCTTTTAGTAATCTACCAAAAGTGGATGTTTTTTTGTTTGTCGCACTTGGTGCTTATTTATATTAATCCTATTCCACATGAAAGTCAACGGTTATTCCTATTTTTATAGTTTTTATTTTGTTAGATATTTTAACAACCTCTTCGATTGGTATTTTAGTAAACATATTATTATATAGAAGGAGTTGTATTTATTATTGAGACCACGCTAGATTTCTTTGTTAAGTTTAGGTTGTGGCGTCATGTATATCTTCCACAAGTATATGTTATTTTAGCAGTTGATTTTATTCGGAAAGCTAATGAAAAATATGTTTGCTGTATTATTCAAAGGCCAATCTTTTAGATTACTCGCTTCAATTACTAAGTATGCACTTATTGATTTATCAATGTTTATGGTTTCACATTTGATGAATACTTCATTTATATTTTTGTGATTTCGCAGATGATTTGCTGAGAAATCTTCACCTCCAAGAACTAAGGCTAAACGAACGCTATTAAAACTGAAGATTTCACTTCCATAACAGATTCTATAAATCACACAAAAACAAAATATAATTTTTAATTGAAAATAGGGCTCTTTGCAGCCCTATTTTTTCCTGTCATTAAGTACCTTCTTGATGTAATGAACAAGAAAAATAACCAAGTTGACTTTCTAAATATTGTTATGATATTATATACCCAAGTAATATAATCGGAATAGTTAATAATGCATAGAAAGACAGAAGATAATAAATAACCCCCTTTTTAATAGATTATAATTTAAAGGAGATGGAGATATGACAGCAGCAAAGGTAATACCAGGTGCAGAATCTTTTTTCCTCCCTGGCAATTCTATCGGAATCCTCATTTGCCATGGCTTTAATGGAACACCACAAAGTGTAAGGTATTTAGGTGATAACTTTGCTGCCAAAGGCTATACAGTCTATGCCCCACGTTTGAAGGGTCATGGAACCAATGAGATGGATATGGAAACGAGCCATTATCAAGATTGGGTACAGGATGTCGAGAATGCCTATGCAAAGCTAAAACAAACCTGCACACATGTTTTTGCAATAGGACAATCAATGGGCGGTGCCCTTGTTTTAGATTTAGCGGCAAAAGTACCTTGTGAAGGAATCCTCACTATTAACGCCGCACTTCAAGTGCCTGAGTATGAAAACTATCGTAACCAATTGGTTCCTCGTTTTATTCCTGAGGGTGAACCTGACGTAAAAGACGATACCGCTACAGAAATCACTTATGACCAAGTTCCCTCAAAAGCAATTAATCAGTTGCTTGATATTATGGAACATACAAGTCAACAACTCGAGAACATTAGCTGCCCGATACTTCTTTTTCATTCTCCAGAAGATCACGTTGTACCAGCCCAATGTTCCAATCAAATTTACGATACTGTAACGTCCCTTGATAAGGAATTAATCGCTCTTGAAAACTCCTATCATGTTGCTTCGCTTGATTATGATAAGGATCATATCATTGAACAGTCTTATCTATTCATTCAAACCTACAGTAAAAAGATAACAATCGCTTCATAAATGACTCTTCTTTATATAGATTGGTTTACCCATCCACTACACGGGTATATATAGTATATAAAGAAAAAGGAGGCAGCATAATGAGCGGTTTATCAGACAAAGTAAAAAGTACAGTCAATAAAGTAAAAGGCGAAACGAAAGACCAGGTCGGTAACGCGAAAAATGATCCTCACTTACAAGAAGAAGGTAAATTTGATAAATTAAAAGGCAATCTCCAAGATGATATCAGTAAATTGAAAAATAAACGTTAATTAGCAAATTGAAATCGCAGAATACTGTATTCAGTAAAACCTATTTAAGAATATTCATAATTTCTAACGGATAAGAACTCACCCAACACCCCCTTATATACAGAAGAGGCTGCAGGTATAAACCGCAGCCTCTTCCTTTTTCAATTAGCTTGAATTACAACAACACACATATCATCTGGCTGATCTTGTTGCATTTCAGGGGGCATAACTAAATCAATAGGGGCGGTTTCTTTGGTATCAAACCAACTCGTCGAGACCGCTTCTTGTATTTTATTCAGCCCTTCGGTGCCATCCCGATCGATAGCCTCCATGACTCCATCTGTAAATAACAGAAGTTGAATTCTGTCTTCATAATGAATGATTGATTTCTCTATATTCATCTCAGTGAAGAATCCCACAGGACATGTCCCTTTTTTAAGAGAAGCTACTTTTCCATCATCCATTAGTGCGAAGCCGGGAGGATGTCCAGCGTTAACATATTCCACTGTTTTTTGCTCGGTATCAATAATCAAATAGATCGCTGTAAAATAATAGTGCACTTGGTTATCTTCTTTATTAAGGACACTCATCCAGTGATTCATTTCGTTTATGACTGCCACAGGATCTGTATGTGTCCGAATCGCATCCCTCAAAACAGAGGAGATAAACATACAGACAAGTGAAGCGGATATTCCATGTCCCATCATATCAAGCAGAATGATTCCATATCGATTTTCATCAATGCGATGCCAATAGTACATGTCTCCCGCTAATTTATTTGCAGGTAAGTATGAGGCTTTGATAGTTAAGTGGTCATTGTGAATGGGCTCACTTAAGAGACTGCTTTGAACCTGCATCGAGAGATCTAATTCATTACGAATTTTTTCATCCTGCATTTTATGCCAATCTTTTTCATATTTAAGCCTTAATCCCACACGAATCCGGGCCAGCAAGTCAATTTTATTAATAGGCTTCATTATATAATCAATACCGCCCACATCAAGTGCCTCGGCAACCTTGCTTGAATCTTCAAGTGCGGTCACAAAAATCACGGGTATATCTTTAAGGTGTGGAATATTTTGAAGTCTCCTGCACGCCTCTATCCCATCGATTTCAGGCATCATAATGTCAAGCAGAATGATATCAACAGAAGGCTCTTTTGGTTTCAGACTATCCACCTGTAAATATTCAAACATCTCCACAGCAGAAGTTAATGATAGAAAATCCGTATAGCCAGCCCTCTTTAGAATTTTCTCTATAACGAAAAGGTTAACCTGGTTATCATCTACGATTAAAATCGTCATTCTTTTATTCCCCTTTTGGCTTATATCGAGCGGCAAGTTTTTATCTTTATTAAGTGAATGAGTTTCTTTATGGTGGTTCCCTATAGGGTATTTTCCATTTTATTATATCGAAGCTCAGTCTCTTTTAATAATAATAAACCACTTTATCATCACATTTGCAGACTAGTTCATTATATATACCCATTACTATGACACTCTAAACATATTATAAGAACTTTTTGTATCACCCAAAAACAGAATGAAAACATATTACTAGTTTCCCCTAATGAAAAAGAAGAGTCCGCTATATATGCGAACTCCCCTTCTTATAATTTCCGATAAATTCGTTCCTTTGAATCAAAGTCCTCATAATCTTCCGAAAAGGAAGATGTATGAAGTGTTTCCTTACTACCAACTGCAAGAAAGCCTTCTTTACTAAGGCTGTCATAAAACAGTTGGTTTACATAGGTTTGTAATTCACCGGTAAAGTAAATCATCACATTTCGGCACATAATGATATGAAATTCATTGAAGGAACCATCAGTGACCAAATTATGCTGGAAAAACACTATGTTTTTAAGAAGGCTAGAATTAAGATAGGCATTTTGATAATCCGTCGTATAATACTCCGAAAATTCCTGTTTTCCGCCAGCCTGCAGATAGTTTTTTGTATAAGACTGCATTCTATTTAGCGGAAGTATCCCTTTTTCCGCATGACGGAGGACCCCTTCATTCATATCAGTTGCATAAATTTTCGCCTTTTCATAAAGCCCCTCTTCCTTAAGAAGGATGGCCATTGAGAAGGCTTCTTCACCAGTTGAACAACCCGCATGCCAAACTCTAATTTCCGGAAGCTGTTGTAAAAGCGGTACAATTTTCAACCGAAAAGCTTTAAAGAAATCCGGGTCACGAAACATTTCAGTAACGTTTATCGAAAAATCATTCAGAAGTTTCTCGACATACCCTTTTTCATATAAAACCATTTCAATCATTCCACTTATCCTACGAATATGGTCCAGCCTCATCCGATTTTCAACTCTCCGCTTTATAGAAGAACGCATATATTTCCGAAAATCGAAGCCTGAGACGGAATAAATGGCTTGTAATAATAATTCAATTTCTATATCTTCTCGTTCCTCAACCGTTAATGTATCCTTCATGAAAAACCTTCCTTACCGGTACTATCAATTAATTAGTCAGCCACACACGAAGAACTGATAGCAACTGATCTAATTTTAATGGCTTACTGACATAGTCGGACGCGCCAGCTTTCAGGCATTTTTCCCTATCGCCTTTCATCGCTTTAGCTGTTAACGCGATGATTGGAAGATTCTCGAACTTATTCTGCTTGCGAATTCTAGTCATCGTTTCATAACCATCCATGCCCGGCATCATAATATCCATTAATATTGCATCTATATTATTCCCTTTTTCAAGGAGCTCCAAACATTCATAGCCATTTTCTGCCGTAAGTATTTCCATCCCCTCATGTTTCAGGGCATTTTTTAGTGCAAAGATATTACGGTGGTCATCATCGACGACTAGTACGGTTTTATTGCAGAATGGATTAACGTTTTTCTTGCCATCTCCATCGAATATTACGACATCCTGTTCATCCTGCTCTACAAAAGAATCAATTGCTTCATGGGTAGCTGCTGCCACTTCAGGAGAAGCAGCTATTGCTTCTCCAACATTTTTGAAGCCCTCTGGCATGCTTGGAATAAAGAAGGTAAATGTACTACCCTGACCTTCTTTACTATCTACAATGACCCAGCCTCCTAGCAGCTTCGCAAATTCACGGCATATGGAAAGCCCCAGTCCTGTACCACCGTATTTCCTCATAGTAGCTCCGTCGCCTTGCTGGAACGCCTCAAAGATTAGTTTTTGCTTTTCTTTGGAAATTCCAATACCAGTATCGGTCACATTAATTTCAATCCAATTGCTTGCGCCTTTTGTTTGAATCCACTGTGCGACATTTTCTTCAGCTGCTTTTTTAATTTGGACAGACACAGAACCTTTTTCCGTGAATTTAAATGCATTGGACAATAAGTTTTTCAAGATTTGCTGGAAACGCTGTTCATCCGTAAAGAAAATGTCCGGCACATTTTTATCTTTATCGATTATAAAGTCGATGTTCTTTTTCTTCGCTACATGATCAAAGTTACGGTGCAATAGCTCAGGCAGCTCACTCATATTCATTTCATCAAAGACAACTTCAAGTTTTCCAACTTCAACTTTTGATAAATCCAGAATATCATTAATCAATGTTAATAAATCTTGGCCCGATGAGTTAATAACACGAGCAAATTCCTGCTGCTCTTCATTTAATTTACTATCATTAGGATCAGAAAGCATTTCAGATAAAATCAAAATACTGTTAAGCGGCGTCCGCAATTCATGAGACATATTAGCCATGAACTCCGATTTGTATTTTGAACTTAACTTTAATTCTTCTGCTTGTTTTTCAAGATTTAATTTTGCGACTTGAAGCTCTTTCGATTTATCTTCGGTTTCGCGATTTCTCTCTTCTAAATGTTCGTTAATCATCCGCAACTCTTCAGCCTGTGTTTGCAATTCCTCTGATTGGGCCTGCATTTCCTCTGACTGAGATTGTAATTCTTCTGATTGAGCCTGCAACTCTTCGGTCTGTGCCTGTGATTCTTTCAATAAACGCTCTATTTCCATCCGACCTTCTACATTATTGATCGTGATGCCTAGAGTATCCAACACACGGGTTAAGAAACTTGTTTGCAACTTCGTAAAGGTCTCCAAACTTGCCAATTCAACCATTGCTACAACTTCATCCTCAAATACGACCGGTGCAATAACAATACTTTTAGGATTGACTTCCCCTAGCCCTGTTGTAACCAAATGGAAGTCTTCTGGAATATTTTCAATGAATTCCGATTTTCCTTCTTGGGCGCATTGGCCAATCAAACCTTCACCCAATCGGAATTCACGTCTGCCTGCATCCTCACCATCTCCTGCAAAGCTGGAAAGCTTTACAAAACGCATATCTTTTCCCTTACCTCGCCTGACGTAAAACGCCCCAATGGACGCTCCCATCATCGGCGCAAGCCTTGTAATGAATCTATCAGCAAGAACCTCCACATCAACAATACGCTGATACATGGTAGCGATATCCGCAACACGAGTCTGAATCCAGTTCTGTTCACTGATTTTTTCAGTGAAATCTTTCTCCTTTTGATTATAGGCTTCAAGCGATTCTGCCATATCATTGAAGGATCGAGCGATATCACCAATTTCATCTTTTGTTCGAACTGGAATTCTTGGTACTACCGATAAGTTTTTAAAATCAATATTTTTGATGACTCTCGTAATGGATTGCAAATCTTTTGATGTGCTGCGAATCATCCAAACCACCGTTACTGAAATAACTAAAATGCTAAGAATAATAGCGAAGATTATGAAACTAATCATATCTTCATAGGTTTGTTTCGAATTACTTAATGTTTTATTCATAATGTCTTCTTGATAATCTTTAAAGTCATCCATCGTACTAATAACTTTTGTCCGCTTTTCCCTCTGATCTCTCATAAGCCTGGCAATATTTTCGGAAGAACTTCCCTCTTGTATATTTTGAATAATCTCAGCCTCTGTTATGGAGTATGATGTATATTGAGTTTCAAACTCTTTCAATAATTGCTTTGCTTTTACTTTATTTAACGTACCTGATAATTCAGCAATTTGTGATTCAATCAAACTATGATTCTCGTTTATAATTTCTAGACTATCAGCTCTTTCTTCTTTATTGGCATCATTAGCTGCAAATAAAATTTCACGGTCTGATCTTGAAAACAACTGACGAATTTCCATCGAAGATTGAACTTTAGAATAGCGTTCTTCAACTATTTCGGTCATACTGCTTTTTAAATTGTTAAGCGTAAACACCATGAAAGAAAGTAATATAGCCAAAAAAAGCAAGATTAAACCGAACCCTAACATTTGCTTCCTCTTAAAACCCATTTTTTCGCCTACCTTCTTTACTTATTTATAATAATCAGCCAGAAAAAAATGTCATTGCAAAGATAAATTTTATTACTATCATCCGTATTCCTCTGAAGGATTTCCAAGTATGTTTATATAAAGATAGATTTAATGACTCACTCTTCATTTTAACATTTCCATAGTATAAATTGTGGTCTACAGCGTTATTTTTCATGAATTCCTGTTCCATTTGGGTAGTAGTCTACCTTTTTAAAGAAATCAAAGCACCGTGTTCGAAGCTTACTCGTTTATCAGTTCATTATTTAGTAAATTATAAAAACCGAAAGCTTTTGCTTTCGGTTTTTATATGAACATGATTATTAAATTTTCTTTACTTCAACGTATAAGACATGATGGCCATCCATTTCTTTGACGGTAAATTCAAAGCCAGCATATTCTATTCTATCGCCGACTGCAATTTCAAATCGCCCTGTTAGGACCCATCCGCCCAATGTATCTATATCTTCTTCTGGCAATTCTATTGCAAGGGTATCATTCACATCTTCGATCAACGTTTTTGCATCAAAAACATAATGTCCGTCATCAATTTTTTGAATAAGCGGCCGTTCGTCCTGGTCAAATTCATCTCGTATTTCTCCGACGATTTCTTCGAGAATGTCTTCAACCGTAACAAGACCTGCAGTACCGCCATATTCATCAGTTAAAACGGCCATATGAATCCGTTCCTTCTGCATTTTCAGTAGTAAATCATGAATAGCGATTGTTTCAAGAACACGAATAATTGGTGTTACAAATGAATCAACTGTCAATTCTGAAACATTTTCTTCTGTAATTGTTGCTGTATAAAGACGCTTGATATTGACCATACCCACTACATTATCTTTATCACCGTCTATAACAGGATAACGGGTGTATTGCTCTTCTTGAATGAGTTCAACAACTTCCAATAAGGGCATCCCTTTTTCAATTACGGTCATTTCCGTACGAGGAACCATAATCTCATTGGCAATACGCTCATCAAATTCAAAAATTTGGTTTACATATTTATATTCTGATTGATTAATCTCACCGCTTTTATAGCTTTCTGATAAAATAATGCGCAATTCTTCTTCTGAGTGAGCCATTTCAGATTCAGAAGCAGGCTTTAAGCCGAACATGCCTGTAAGAACACGAGCAGAACCATTCAATAACCAAATAAACGGGTACAAAATACGATAAAACAAAATTAATGGCTTTGAAAACATTAATGTTACTTCCTCAGCCTTTTGAATCGCAACTGTTTTTGGTGCTAGTTCCCCGACTACAACGTGAAGGAATGTGACAGATCCAAACGCGATCACGAAAGAGATAATATGACTTACGGATTCATCTAATCCCCATCTTAAAAACAATGGTTTAAATATTGCCTCTACCGTCGGTTCACCCAGCACCCCTAAACCTAATGCGGTTACTGTAATCCCCAATTGACAAGCAGATAGGTACTCATCAATATGTGTGGTTACTTTCTTGGCTGCAAGTGCATTTCTATGTCCTTCTTCGATCAATTGATTAATGCGAGAACTTCTGACTTTTACGATTGCAAATTCTGAGGCAACAAAAAATGCCGTTAATGCTATTAATACAGCTACTGTTAATAATTTTATAAAAATCTCCAATATGTGCGGGTTTACCATGTATATACCCTACCCTGATAATACCAAGGAATAGGCAAACACGGTTTAATCCCAAGCACCTCCTGTGTAAATGGTTAATGTCCATTTCAAAAACAAACTGAATTTTAACATGAATGCCGCATCCCAACCATTTTGTGAAGATGTCCTTTATTAATATGCACCTTTGTACAGTAAACTATCGAGAATAAATCTGGATTATACTAACAACACTAATAATGATTGGATTAAGGCAATGCTTTCGTGAGAAATCTGTTTTTTTAGAAGAAGTTCATTTTTTTCGTCCTTTTCAATCAGCCTGATTACTTCCCGCAGTTCCTCATTCAAGCCATCCAGTTTACTTTTCAGTTGAAGTCCTGTTTCCTCAATGGCAGATGACACTTCCTTGTCCTGGTTAAATAGTTCCTTTATATCTTCTAATGAAAGGTTTTTTCTTTTACACTCCTCAATACGGTGAAGCCGTTCAAGTTCCCTGACTGAATAATAACGGTAGTTAGAGGCGGAACGTTCTGCTTTTAGCAGGCCCATGTTTGTATAGTAATCAACAGTTCTCTTCGTAACATTCGCCATTTCCGCCAACTCGCCAATTTTCAACGTCTCGTTCCCAATATAACCCCTCCCAACCGTCACGTGATGGTTTAGACAAGCTAATACATTGTCTTTTGTTCCACCCTGACATTAAATTCTATTCTCTAATCGTACATTATTTTTACTCAAAATAAAAATATTTAATATTGGATAAAAAGATATTTTTTTATGAGTTACACCTCTTTACATTCCATAAGAAAACAAAAAAGACTGTAGGCAAAAGAGGTTCTATCTAAATTTTATAACAAAGTTGATTGGAACGGGTGTGCGAGACTCCTGCGGGAAAAGCGCGTCTAGGGGAAGACCCCGCAGACGCAAGCCGAGGAGGCTCCCGGACCGCCCGCGGAAAGCGAGTGCCCTACGTTCCAATCAACGTTCAAATTGTACAAGCCATAAAAAAACTGTAGACAAACTCGATTTTCATCGAGTTTGTCTACAGTCTGAACCGATTATTGAAAATAATCGGTTTAAATTATCATTCTATTTTATGAAGTCTATTTTTTTGTTTTAGCTGAAAATTGATTGCTCAATATTTTAGGACCGCATTGGCATATCGAAGAATGTTTTAGTTTTTTTATTGGTGTACCGCATGTTTGACAGACTTTTGTTACCATTTTACCGTCCTCCTACTTTAACTAATTGTTATATATTATATTATACTGTTTTAACAATAATAATCAATACTAAATTAAAATTATTATAAATAAAAAGGTTGAATTTTGGTTTTATAGACTTTGTTATCATTCCCACTTCACAAGTAGCTATAGTAAAGATAAAATATAATAAAACTCATCAGGGAGGTTGGTATTAAAATGACGAGTGAAATTCGTTCTATTCCCCGTCCCTTAGTACGCACGAATCAATGGGTCATATTTTCAAGCGTGGTGACTGCCTTACTAACCGGCCAAATATGGATATTAGCGATTCCGTTAACAGCAGGACTTTTAGGGCTTATCTTTAATTTCAATCCGATTATGAGGCTTGCAAAGCTCTTCTTGAAAAAGAAGCCTTCTGATTATATTCCGGAAGATCATTCCCAACAGCAATTCAACCAAGTTATTGCAGTCGTTTGCTTGGGACTTGGATTAATTTCTTTCTTGCTTGGTTGGACCGTTTCAGGATATATTTTTACGGTGATGGTCGGGCTTGCTTCTTTCATAGCCATCCTTGGATTCTGCATTGGTTGCTTTATCCTCTATCAATGGAAACAATATTTCTATCGCCGATCTCTGCGCTAGATACTTACAAAAGAGGACTGACATTTGAAGTGAACCCAAAAAGTTAGACACTTTATTTAATTAGGCAGTCTTGAGGGCATGAACCCGATAATCTACCGGGCTCATGCCTTTTAATTTTACCTTGATTCTTTGATGATTGTAGTAATGGATATATTCTTCTAGTTCTTGTTTGAAATGCTCCAAGCTTTCAAATTCTTGAAGATAATTCTTGTGCAATGGATTTATAGGATTTTTCCCCTTCCAAGTACTCTAAAACTGCATGTGATTTTTCGTCTATCGTATATTTAGTCAAAAAAACTGCACCTCCAATTGTTAGATGTTGTCTAACAATTGGGGTGCAGTTCACATTCGTCAGTCCCTTTTTTATTCGGATGCATGTACAGAATTATTTTTTTTAACCCAATAGGTAGCCAGTAAGATCAACAGAATTAATACAGCTTGCGGCAGTAACGTTTCTACTGTCGGATAAAGTCCTATCCATTCTACAAACGGGAAGGAAGTAATCGTATGTGTCTGCAGAACTTGTGAAACTTGAAGTGAATGAATAGAGACCCCAAGAATCTTAAATGCCAAAACATAGATGAGTATCGTTGCTGCTTTAAAGAATAGGGTAATCGGTAGTTTCACGCTGTAACGTAGCATGATAAAACCAATCACTACTAATATGAGGAAGGCAATTGCAATCCCGCTTAATAGCTGCTTCAATTCCATATACGGCGCCATACCTGCATAAAAGATAATTGTCTCCGCACCTTCACGGAAAATGGATAAAAAGCTAATTAAAGCAAACGAGACGATACTACCTGTAGCAATGGCTTGGTCCATTCGCTTGCCAATATAACGGTTCCATGCATGGATATTCGATTTACTATGGAGCCAAAGGCCAATTGTCAACATCATCAATACTGCCACTATCCCAGTGATTCCCTCAATGTACTCACGGCTTGACGCAGCCGTAATTTGAGAGAAAACAATATTGATGATGACCGCAAAGATGGTACTCGCGGCTAATCCAGCACCGACCCCTGTCCAAATCCATTTTTGTTTGTCCGCTTGTCCAATTTTCTTTAGAAAAGACAATAATGTCGCTACAATCAAGAGTGCTTCTAGCCCCTCCCGTAAAAGAATCAAAGCAGCATCCCATGTTGTATAGCTCGTATCATCAATCAAGGGTAGCAACCGGGTGTTTAAATCCGAAACGATATCCTTCGCTTCCTCTGCTTTTATCTTTTTCGATTGTAACAAGCTGATTGCGGTCGGAACTTTTGTTTCCATATCACTGTACAACTTGCTGTCTCTTGTTGAAACTTCCCCTTCGACATTAGGCCAAATTGTTAAAATTTCATTCAACTGATCAATTGCTGAATCGATATCATTTTTTTCAATATCGGTTATGCTTCCTTGTAAGAGTTGTGTAACATCTCCAAGTGAATAAGTCACCTTCTGGTCTTCTTCTTTAACCTTACCAGCAAGAAAATCCTCCAGTAAACCTTTTAATTCAGAAAGATTCGTTTTGGCTTTTTCCGAATCAGGTGGGTCCTGGGTAATGGCTATCCGCACAAAGGCCATATACGTTTCAATCTTACCGTATGAAGCAACACTTTCCTCCCGAACAACAACCTCTGCGTCAATCCAATGATTCCGTAGGTTTGTATATTGACTCTTAGCTTGAACAAAGTCACCTTCAGCTATTGTTGCATCCAACTCATCTATTAATGGGATTAACGCTTGTAACCGGTCTGTATAGACCGTCTTATCTACTGGATTTTCCTCTGTATCATATGTAATAAGAGTACTTGATAAAGCCGATAATTGCTTTTTAATTTCATCAGCGTCTGCTTGGTTCTTCACAGCACTTTTTACAGCCAATAGTTGCTTATCAACTTTCTTCGCAACTTCACTGTCCGTTTTTATCATTTTCCAATCTTTTTCAAATAAAGCTATATTATCCGAAACTGCGTCAAGGTCGCCGGATTTTGTCTTCATTAAACTATCGCCAATATAGACAAAAAGCTGATCATGATTTTCACCTGCCGAAACAACTCGTACTGAAGATGAAATAAATAAAAGACTGACTATTAAAACCAATATCCCACTTTTCCATTTAGAAACAGTCATACTGGTACCCTCCTTATTTATGAACTAAAATCGCCAACCCGGATACGCATCCATGCTGGCGATTTTCTCGTCTATCTTTTAAAATTCAATTACCTAAAAAGGGATTCTCCGATATAGCCACCCTTTTTCACACCTGGCAAACAAGCAAATACAGCACTACCTCGGTGAATGATATATTCATTCAGCTTATCATTTTTCGCAAGGCGTTCCTGTATAGGAACAAATTGTTTACTTGGGTTGCGTTGATAACAAATGAACAGAAGGCCAGCGTTCAAGCTTCCTGTTTTAGGATCCATTCCATCCGCATATGAATAAGGACGCCGCAGAATCTTTGCTTTTCCGTCCCCCCTGGATAGACTCATATGCGAATCTTCTGGAATAATCCGATTTCCGTTTTGATCTTTAGCTTCTAAATCAACACTATCAAATTCATTCTTCATCCCTAATGGAGCTCCACTGTCACGGTGACGGCCAAATGTATTTTCCTGCTCTTTCAATATAGTACGGTCCCATACTTCAATGTACATCTGAATTCGGCGTACAACCATATAACTGCCGCCAACAAGCCAGTCTGGACCATCCCCAGCCTTTACCCAAACATGATCATTCATTTCACTACTTTTCTTCGTATCCGGATTGGCAGTTCCGTCCTTAAACCCGAATAAGTTACGCGGTGTCGTTTTTTGAGAATCGGCTTGTTTAGTACGTTGGAAACCTGTTTGGGCCCAATGAATAATCGTTTTCCCTCTCCCGATTCTCACTAAGTTCCTAACGGCATGAAAAGCAACCTGAAGATCATCTGCACATGCTTGAATACAAATATCGCCACCGCTCCAAGAATCTTCTAACGCATCTAAAGGGAATTTGGGCAGATCCTTTAATTCAGCAGGCTTTTTCGATTTCAAACCAAACCGATCTTTACCATTCTTCGTAAATAGGGTAGGACCCACTCCAAAAGTAATCGTCAAATTCGAAGGTGACAATTCTTTTGCTTCCCCAGTATCTTTGGGAGGCATACTAGCATTTAGAGAAGCTTCACCTACCAATTTTCCCGCTGTCATCTGAGCCGCTGCTTCTGTCCAGTCCTTAAATAGCTGGATTAAGTCGGACTTATTATCAGTCGTAACTTCCAGTGCCGCAAAATAAAGGTTATCCTGAGCTTCAGTAGTAATGCCTGCTTGATGTGACCCATAAAATGGAACAATATCATTAGTTTGTCCCTTTGCCTGCGAATCAGATAGATTCAAAAGCCCACCAAATCCAGATGCTCCTATCACGACTCCGACCCCACCGACTCCTGCTGTTTTCAACATATTGCGACGACTTACTTTTTTAGTAAAAAGTGAGGTTTCGTCATTCGGCATATTTTCTTTCAATTATGATTCCTCCGTTACAATTCCTATTTGCGAAAGTGGTTCAGCTAATGCATCAATTGCTTGGCTTAACTCTTTAACTTCAGATTCTTTTAAATCCGTATAAGAGATGTAGCCATCTCCTTCTTTATGCTTCTCAAGCAAGCTGTATACATCGTCAAAACGTTGTTGGATTTCCGTTGTAAGCTTTGCGTCTTTTTCTTTAAGAGCTGGTGTAAGAAGTTCGTAGATTTTTTCGGCACCTTCAACATTTGCAACAAAGTCATATAAATCTGTATGAGAGTATCGGTCCTCTTCTCCAGTTACCTTACTGGTAGAAATTTCATTTAATAAATCAACCGCACCTGTGATTAATAAATCCGGTGTGACCTCAACAGTTTCAGCTTTGGCACGAAGTAAATTAACATCACTCATTAATTGATCTGCATACTCTTCATAACCTTTCGTTGTGTTTTCTTCCCATAACCCCATCTCAATCCGGTGATAACCGCTCCACTCTTCATCTTTAACGTCCCCTTTACGCGCATCAATTTTGGGATCAAGATCGCCAAATACTTCTGCAATTGGTTCAGCTCTCTCATAATGCATGCGGGCCGGTGCGTATACTTCCTTCGCCTTTTCAATATCACCAGACTTTACAGCTGTCGTAAACTCTTCAGTCGCTTTTACAAACTCTTCTATTTCGCCAATCGCATATTCCCTATACTCGCTAGATACATCATCTAACGCAATTGCACTTGCACTCGTTTCTTCGGCATTCTTGTCTGCCGGCTTTGCTTCTTCCTTTTCCTGTGAACAGCCAAATAGTAGGCTGGTAGATAATAAGACTGCTAATGATGCCTTTGTTTTCTTCATATAGGAATCTCCCTTTTAAATGAATTCTAGATTCATATTAGCAGACAATGAAAATCATTATCAATATAAATTTTGTTGAAAGCGCGACATTTTTCTTATGTTGTAGGAAAATTTGTTATGCTTACAACATTTTTCTTTCTTTTAAAAAGGAAAAACGCCAGTTTCACTCTCCTCATATTTCTAAAAAGGGTAGCCTTTATTTTAGCCACCCTTCCCGTTCACTCAATAACTTGTCATTTTCCTTGTCCATAATTTCTGAGATACCCTCTACAAATTGAAGGATAAATGTAAGCTCCTGCTCATTATAAGTGGAACATAGTTTTTTGGTAGCCGTAGAGAGTGATTGATAATGCGATTTGATCTGTTCTTGTCTTGCGGGCATTGGGACAATCATTACTCGTCTTCCATCTTTTCGATCTCGTTCTCTTTTTACATAGCCTGAATTTTCAAGACGATCGATCAACGCCGTAACTGAACCTGTGCTCAATCCGGTCATTTTAGATAGTTCACCAGCGGTTATCGGTCCTTTTTCTTTCAATATCTCAGCAGTCTTTAAGTCCGTATGGGTAACCCCTATTTTATGGGCCATATTTTGTTGAAATAAAACCGACCTCATTCCGTACCTTTGCAGGCTATGTGTTAGACTCTCTAACAGTTCTACATTCACCTCATTACCGCTTGACATAAAATGACACCCCTTTTACACTTAAATTTATCTTGAAAATCAAGATAAATGATTTTATTTTATCTTAATTGTTATCATTCATTTATGTAAATAAAATTATGAAATAAATGTTACTACGCACTAAGGAGGAAAATAAATGAAAGAACAAAAAAACCAAAAATTCATTGTTGCCGGTTTATTATTAGGTATCTTGATGTCAGCAATGGATAATACGATTGTTGCGACTGCCATGGGAACAATCGTTTCAGATTTAGGCGGTTTCGATAAGTTTGTCTGGGTGACATCCGCTTATATGGTCGCCACGATGGCAAGCATGCCAATTTTCGGTAAGCTTTCCGATATGTATGGACGGAAGAGGTTTTTTATTTTTGGCCTCGTAGTCTTTCTAATCGGCTCTGCATTATGTGGTATGGCTCAAAGCATAGTCCAGTTAAGTATTTTTCGGGCAATCCAGGGGATTGGCGGTGGCGCTTTAATGCCAATTGCTTTCACTATCATATTCGATATTTTCCCACCTGAGAAACGAGGAAAGCTAACTGGCCTTTTCGGCGCTGTGTTTGGGGCTTCAAGTGTATTGGGCCCGCTTTTAGGTGCTTATATTACAGAGTATTCTAGCTGGAACTGGATTTTCTATGTCAATGTTCCAATTGGAATCATTTCTTTATTTTTCATCATGCGATATTACAAAGAGTCAGCCAACACCCAAGAACAAAAAATTGATTGGGGTGGGGCAGCAACACTCGTTATTGCCGTTATAAGCTTAATGTTTGCCCTCGAACTAGGCGGAGAGTATGGTTGGGATTCATTTCCTATCATAGTTCTGTTTGCTAGCTTTGTAGTATTCTTCATTTCTTTTTTCTTTTTCGAAAAAAGAGCAAAAGATCCAATCATTTCATTATGGCTATTTAAAAGACGGCTGTTTGCAACCTCTCAAATCTTAGCCATCCTATATGGCGGTACATTTATTATTTTAACTGTCTATATACCAATTTTCGTCCAAGCTGTTTACGGGGGATCTGCAACTAATGCCGGGTTAATCCTAACTCCTATGATGCTTGGTTCCGTCGTTGGTAGTGCAATCGGTGGGATATTTAATACAAAGACCAGCTTCCGTAACTTGATGACGATTTCTGTCGTCTGCTATTTCGCAGGAATGCTTCTGTTAGGGACAATTACCCCTGATACCAGCAGAACTTTACTAACAGGTTACATGATTCTGACTGGATTCGGCATGGGCTTTTCTTTCTCTCTTTTGCCTATTGCTTCGATTCATAATTTGGAACCGAGATTTCGCGGATCGGCCAACTCTACAAACTCATTCCTACGTTCTTTTGGGATGACACTCGGTGTTACGATTTATGGAGCGATACAGAATAATGTATTCACAAGTAAAATGACAGACGCATTTAAAGGAATGCAGGGAGGACCGGACACATCTGTACTAATGGAGGACCCTCGTCAGCTCTTCCAATCAGATGCACGTGCCCAGATTCCCGACTTTATCCTAGATAAAATTGTTCATGCAATGTCTGATTCAATTTCCTTAATATTCACTTTGGCCCTCATCCCAATAGGGCTTGCTGCAATCACGGTTTTCTTTATGGGAAAAACAAGAGTAGAAACGCCTCCAAAAGAGGAATCATTACAATAGACTTAAAAAGTGCTGGGCTTCCAGCGCTTTTTTAAGTTTTTATTAAGGAAAAGCGGGTACTATTTCAATAAAATTCCTATCTTCTATATGAATAGAAAGTAAAGTTTGCTGAAAAACTATTCTACTACTAAAATAATAAGTAACACAGTCACATACCGAGGTGAGAAATTTGAAGATTGTATGTTTTGGGGATAGTTTAACCAGAGGCATTTCTTATGTTAAAGGTCGGCTTCGCATTATTAAAGACAATTATCCGAACTCTTTAGCAAAGCTCACAGAATCGTTGCCATTCGTTGAAGTATTGAATAAAGGGGTTTTCAATGACAACTCCGACCTGCTAGTTAGCCGGATCGATAAAGATGTCATGTCAGAAAATCCAGATATCGTATTAATAGAAGTTGGTGGAAACGACTGTAACTTCCATTGGGATGAAGTCGCCAAAAATCCAGAAGGTGATCATGAGCCTATTGTTCCCATCGAACGGTACCTAGAAAATATTACTCAACTTGTAAAACAGGTTCAGGACAAGCATGTCACACCTTTTCTTTTAACCCTCCCACCACTAGATCCAGCTAGGTATTATCGTTCTATTGCTGAAAGGTTCGGGCCTTCAATCGGGCATTTTGTTTCCCAAGTCGGCGGAATTGAACATTGGCATGGAATGTATAACCGCCAGTTGAAAAACCTCGCAGAAGAACTTAAGGTACCACTGATTGATGTGCGTTCCTACATTAAATCCGCTGGCGACTTGAACCACTTAATTAGCGATGATGGCATCCACCTCACTTCCGAAGGATATCAACAAATGAGTATGGCCATATTCAGTGATTTACAAAAGCATATAGCAGGGAGAATACTTCTATAATCTTAAACATGTAAAAAAGGCAAAGCATTGGCGCTTTGCCTTTCTGGTATTACAAGCTTTTCACTTCTACATTTTCCGGAAGCTTGAAAGGGTTCTCTGTATTGATGCGGTCATAAAACATCATCCCGTTTAAATGATCTAGCTCATGTTGAAACACGATAGCAGCAAAGCCCTTCAGCCGCATCTCGATTTTCTCACCTTTGCTATCCAATGCTATAATTTTAACTCGTTCATAACGTGGTACATAGCCTTTTATATCACGGTCAACAGAAAGACATCCTTCACTTTGCGGTAAATAAATCATCGTAGCTGAATGGCTGATAATTTTCGGATTCACAAGGGCATATTCAATCAGCTTCCCTTTTTCATCCGGAAAATACATGACGAACATGCGTTTATTTAAGCCAATCTGATTTGCCGACAAACCAACACCTTCACGCAAATTGTATTTCTTTTGAAGTTTTGGGTCTTGGCTATTTTTCAAATATTGCATCATGCACTCCAGCGTAATACGATCTTCATCTGAAACCGGCAGGCTAACTTCATCCGTTACCTGACGTAGAATTGGATCTCCTTCTCTTACGATATCCTTCATTGTAATCATGTAGTCTTTTATAAATTTACTCATAGAACTTCACACTCTTCTACCATTTTATTTTTTCATGACTTAGACCATTTCACTTTAGCATTTCATTTTTAAAAAGTCTAATATGCAGGTTGAAAATAGATTTGTCTAAGTTTAGTACTCATACCTTAAAAATTTTCATAAGTTATTGGCTTTTCGCACCTTTACATTATTTACCTAAATTTTAAGGACTAAAGACCTATAGATTACAAGTTTAAAAATTCTATACTGAATATATATCCTTAAAGGAGATGAAAATTTGAACTCGAATTCTAAATTTGTCTCGAAGTTGCTGCCGTTTATTACGGCTTTCATTGTGATAATTGGTGGAATTAGTTTGTATGTTGTAACTCAATCAAAGGAAATGGTTATTCCCTTTTCTTCCGTTGAAAAGACAATTAAAGCTCAAAATGGGGCCCCTGTCTCAATAGAAGAGGAACAAAACGGTACTCTTCACATCACTACACCAGATGGAGAATATGTTTCTAATATTCCCCCCAACAGTCAAATGATCAATAAACTAGTCGAAACTTATAATGTTCAATATTCATTTTCATCAACTAATAAGTCAGCATTATGGATTTTAGGTGGATTGATGGCAGCATTAGTCGCAACCATTGTTATTATACAGAAAAGATCAAAAGGTGGATTACTCATTGGCAGCAAGAAACAAAGCATTTCTGCTCCTAGAGCTTTGCCCGAAATAACCTTGGAGGATGTAGGCGGTTTGCAAACCGAAATCAAACAAGAAATCCTGCAAACCCTAACTACTCTAAAAGAACCAGAACGTTCAGCTAAAATTGGAATTAAGCCTCCTCAAGGCATTTTATTATACGGCCCCCCCGGAACTGGGAAAACGCTTCTTGCACAGGCAATTGCAAAAGAATTGGGTGCCAACTTCTTCTCAACAAGTGGTTCAGCCTTCAACGAAATGTTTGTCGGTGTCGGAGCAGCCCGTGTCCGTAGTCTTTTTCAAAATGCACGTAAGCAATCACCAGCTGTCATTTTCATTGACGAAGTAGACGCATTAGCGGGTAAACGGAAAGCTCATGGCGGAGAAGAAGGCGAAAAAACGTTGACTGAACTGCTTGTCCAATTGGATGGAGGCCATCCAAATGAAGGCATTTTATTTATTGCCGCAACAAACCGGAAAGATATGCTTGATGAGGCATTTCTTCGCCCTGGTAGAATTGATTTCTCCTTCCAAGTACCACTTCCAGATACACAGGGAAGAAAGGAAATCATTGCGATCCATACAAAAGGAAAGCGACTCGCAACAGATGTACTTACTTCCTTGGATGAATTGGCCGAAAGTACATCCGGTTTCTCCGGAGCGGACTTAAGTTCTTTATTCGATACTGCCTCACGTCATGCGCTAAGAAATGAACATGATATGATTCGTAAACAGGATCTTGATTATGCCATTGACCGTACGATTCTTGGTGCCACATCACGTACCTTGAATGATGAGGATACTAAACGCCGCGTGGCCATCCATGAAAGTGGACATGCTTTGATTGCAGCTTTGACAAAGCCTGGTTCTGTTCGAAAGGCGACCATCATTCCTCGTGGGGAAGCCCTTGGATATGTAGCGCCGATTCCAAAAGAACTCCATCTATCTACAGCAAGTGAATTGCTTGATCAAGTTAAAATGATTTTAGCAGGTGGCGTGGCGGAAAGAATGTATTTAGGCGAACACAGCATTGGTGTAGGCGGAGATGTACAACAGGCGAAACATCTGCTTGAGCAAATGGTCGATACCGGAATGCTTCAAGAAGGATTTACCCTCACCTTTAATAAAGGCGAGAAGGAAGAAAAGATGCAGGAATTATTCACCAAAGCGATTCAGGAAACGGAAATGTTGATTGATTCGAATCGTCCACAGTATGAAGAGCTCGTTGAGGTGCTGCTGAAAAAAGAAACGCTTGAAGGGACGGAAGTTCAGAACATTGTTGATGCTTCACCTCAGGAACTGGTTTTGGTTTGATTTAAAAAGAAGGCGTCCTATTGGACGCCTTCAGTTTGTAGACAAAAGGGGTTCGGAATTAAAACATTCCGAACCCCTTTTGAAATTTCCTTTGAATTTTGCTCAATATTAAGGAATTGGGTCT
>NZ_JBNNTG010000054.1:0-21009 GCF_050278525.1 Peribacillus sp. NPDC096540
ATGCATATTTTTAGTATAGCATGAAATATTTTAAGTTTTTATTGAAAAATGTTGACAAACTATTAGCTGGTTTAGTGCCATAAGAAAAAGGCTGCCTCAGCAACCTGCCTTATTGAAGTAAAGCACCTGTTGGTTTGAAGTATTTTGCGAATATTATTTCAGATACAAATTATATTTCATTTATTTGTTCCCATTCACTTAAATACATACGTTTCTTAATTTTTTTCGGGTTTTCTAGTTTACAAATTAATTCTAAACTGTTTCCGTCTAGATCATTAAAATGAATTTTAGCGTGTGCATATTCTTCGTGAGGCATTACAAAAGGCTCAATAGGGTCAAACCCAAATGCCGCTCTTGGCTTATAACCTTTATTTTTAAGCCAAACAACTGAGTTTTTTAAATCTTCTAATGTTACTTGAAAAGCAATATGTCTTATTGATGGATGATACTCAACTTCTACCTTATCTGTTTCCCATAATCCCAACCAACTTTTATCTTTTTCAATCCATAGAAAAGCCAATCTGTCTTCAACCTTGTGATCAAATTGCAAACCAAGTCCTTCATAAAATTCAATTGAACGATTTAAATTACTGACTGGTAAATGTGCTTCGTATAAACCTTTTATCATTGATATAGCTCCTTTTATTCTTTCTTTTTCTTAATCAACTAATCTGCCCCTTTAGTTCATTAAGAAAATGTTGCCTTGGCAACCCTCCCTAATTGAAGAAAGCTGTAGCTTTGGAATAAAGTTTGATCAAAAATACCTCGCAAAACCAAATTTAACGATAAATAAAAAGAATCCATTCTGAAAAAAAGATTGATCAAAATGGATTCATTACTTACAAATTGCTATAGCGATTTAAAAAAAGGTTGATGGTTTTGATGATGCTTTTTGTGCTAAAGCACCACTTTAATGGAACTATCATTTCTTCTACTTGTATTATTATTTAGGTATGCCAATTTCTTTTAATGGATAAAATCGAAATTTCACTTCTCCAACAATCGAGTCGTAGGAAATAAATCCGAAAATCCTGCTATCCTTACTATTTAAACGATTATCCCCCATCACAAATAACATGTTTTTAGGCACTTTGGATTCTCCAGTTTTTTCTTGCAATGAAAAATCCTCTGTCAGTTTATTAAATGGATTATCTTCTTTATTTGCAATTAAATACGGTTCTTCTACGGCTTTTCCATTAATATAAAGCACATCATCTTTCATATCAATACTATCTCCAGGAAGACCTATTACCCTCTTAATATAGTCTTTACCATCAATATCTGGTGCATCGAATACAATCACATCAGATCTTTGAATTTCAGTCATTTTACTTATTACTACTCTATCTTGGTCTTGAAAGGTAGGCGACATTGATGCTCCCAATACAGTTGTAGGTGTAAAAAGAAATTGTCTACAAATAAAGGTGATGATGAAAGCAAAGGCAATTGATTTTACCCAAGAATAAATTTCTTTTTTTGTACTTTCTTTCATGGTTTCCCTCCTAATATAATCTTGTTTTAATATATTAATTCTATCCTATATCAAGGGATATTAACAAAATTTGGTTCACCGTTCATATTATTTTCACATCTATTTATCTACGTTATTACTTCTCTCATTATTTTGTAGATAAATCTTTTTAAGAGTTGAATTTATATTGTTCAAACTAATAAGAATAACCCCCAACATAACAAAGGTTACTATCTCCCCAGTAAACCAAGATACTACTCCTAAAATTAAAGCATAAAGAATGTATAACCAATTACTCATTTGTTCAATATCCCCTTTCTAAACCCACATTAACTAATTTTACCACGAAACTTTTCTTTATTTCTTCAACTAAACTGCCCCGATAGTTGCATAAGAAAAAGCTGCCTTTAAGACGGCTCTGATCTTCAGCTAAAGCACCCGTTAGTTGAACAAGGAACTATTATTTTTCATTCCCATTCCTCAGCGAGTTTTGCGTAAATAATATGGTCTACATAATGATCATATAGCCATTCTGCTTGTCTTAATTTTCCTTCTTCTATAAAACCCTGCCGTTCAGCAAGTGCTCGACTTCTTTCGTTCTCAACAGCTATGCTAACCTCAATTCGATTTAGCCCAAGATCTCTAAATCCGTAATCAATAAAAGTCTTAAATGCTTTTGTCATTATGCCCTTCCCCTGAAAACCTTCTCCAAGCCAGTAGCCGATGCTCCCAATCTTACTTGCCTTGTTTATTTCATTAAATCCGATAGTTCCTGCTATTTCACCTCTATAAATGATAGCAACTGACTTTGGATACCCTCCAGTTTCTACTAAGCTCTGTAGTCGAGACTTTATGGTCTCAACAGTGTCCTCTACTTTTTCTACGTAATCAAGCCATCCAAGCCATTCTTTGAGATAAGGTTTTGAACTAATAATCAAATTGAAAAATTCTTCAGCGTCACCCACATTGAATAACCTCAAAGATACTTCGTCATCAATTTTATGTATTAACAAAAAATTCTCCCCCTGACTTATTGCCCATATCTATTCTACACAATAATTCCATTTTCCTTCTTCAACTAAACTGCCCCGTTAGTTCCGTAAGAAAAAGCACCTTTTAGTTGAAGACTCATATCCTTGCTTAGTTTCTCAAATATACGACACTGTCGCTTCTTTCTACTTGAAAATTTAAACCATCCTTAATATTAAGCATATAACCAGCATCTTTATAATTCTTAGATTCAAAAGATATACCATATCCATTATTCTCAGGATAACCATATAAATGGCAGACCACTTTTCCATCTTTCAAAAATACAATTTGATTCATTCCTTCATTTACAGTTTCACTAATAGTATCCCATTTATAACCTACCGTTTCATATATATCATCTTTCGGGGTATACGGTTCAAAGGAATATACTACATCCCAGTCAAACGGTGTTACATCTAATAAATTTATTCTTTCAACGGAATGTCCAGTTGATAACACTTCTTCTTTCAACAACTCTTCGTTTACATCCCATAAATCCTTCTTTAATAGATTTATAAAGATAGCAATACATATTATACCGAAAGCAATAATCACTACTGTCTTTTTAGATTTCATATCTATATTCCACCTTGAACAGCAACCTTCTTAACGAAATTACCCCCTTCATTATAACAATAATTCCCAAAATAAGCGTGAATTCTTATGGAACTAAACTGCCCCTTTAGTTGCATAAGGAAAGACTATTTTAAAGTTCTCGGATGTTTTTGAATTATTGTAGTGATTGGATTTGTAATATTAATTTTTCTAGGGTAAATGATTAATTTTCTATGATACTATTTACTATAGTTTGTTTACCAGTATGAGGAGGGAAGGAATGAATCGGAACTTCCGTAATACCATATTCTATTTACTGATCTTTTTGGTCATCATTGGAATTGTAATCATCTTTAATAATAACAATGAATCAACAGAGAAAATGACCCAAGATGAGTTCTATAATCATTTGGAGAGTGGGGACGTTACATCACTAACGATGCAGCCCGAAAGCAGTGAATTTAAAATCATTTGGAAGCTTAAGGGGGATGCTGAAAACAAGAACTTTGTGACGTACGTGCCATTCAGTGAACATTCGCAGAGTCGAATTAATGATGCCGTAACTAAGTTAGGTAAAGACATCATCACTGTTGAACCTCGAGAAAAGACAAGTGGCTGGGTGACATTTTTCACTTCCATTATTCCATTTGTAATCATTTTCATCCTGTTTTTCTTTATTTTTCTGTTTGTAGCTGTAAGAAAAAAATGGAAAGGATGATGAAAATACATATACATAAAAAAAGTAAACTCGCTTTCCATATGGACTTTGCGAGTTTTTTTACATTGTTTTTGTGAGTCAACCTTTATCTAGCCTAATAAAAGAAAAGGATAACTTATTAAAGTAACGTACCTGTTAGCTGAATAAAGAACAGTTATATAACGGGAGGTTTATGATATAATTATTCTGAAAATTAAATCTTTTAGGGGGTCGATGAAAGTTGACAATTGATAGTAAAAAATCAATTAGTAAAGAACAAACTATTTTTAATCATATTGGAAATAAAATCAAAACAGAAGATAGAGAAATTAATATAATTGCTAGATTAGAAGAACCACTAATGGTAATCTTAGGAAATGTTTTGAGTGACGAAGAATGTGACGAGCTAATTAGATTGTCAAAAGACAAAATGCATCGTTCTAAAATTGGAGTTACACACGAAGTAAATGATATAAGAACAAGTAGTGGTATGTATTTTCAAGAAAATGAAAATGACATAATTACCAAAATTGAAAAAAGAATATCATCTATTATGAATATACCCATTGAACATGGGGAAGGTATTCAAATTCTTAAATATACCCCTGGTCAAGAGTATAAAGCTCATTTTGATTTTTTTACAACTTCAAGTAAAGCAACAAAAAATAATAGAATTAGTACAATCATCATGTACTTAAATGATGTGGAGCAAGGGGGAGAAACTTTTTTTCCTAAACTAAATTTTTCAATATCCCCACGAAAAGGAATGGCGGTGTATTTCGAATATTTCTATAACGATAAAAACGTAAACGAACTAACTTTACATGGTGGAGCGCCAGTTATAACTGGAGAAAAATGGGTTGCAACACAATGGATGAGAAGACAAAAATAGTATATTCTTCACCTGTATTCTTTCGTTCCAAGACGGACACTTCCTCTCAAAAATCCCTTGTAAGGGCTTACCTGAAATGTGTTCATGAAACTATACTAACTCCAAGTATGTTGGGTGTACACGAAACGATGGAAGAAATGCCATAACCCCTGCGTGTTCTAGTGCAGTAAGTAAAGAAAAAGGTTGCCGCCAGCTGTGTATACTAAACGGTTAACCTTTATACTTTCTTTGGAAAGCCTTAAATTGCTCTTCGTATTTTTGTAACCTTTGCAAATTAACTTTAGAATTTAAGAAAGGTATTCGCTTACCTCCAACCATTACATCCTCTTCTTCGATAGGGCTTGAAAGATATACATATGACATAAATTTATTGCACTTAGTATTAGGAATAGCTATAGACAACTTCGCGTATTCTTCCGTTTTCATATCGGATAATCGTTCAATAACAGGCTCCGGATCAACAATCCAACAGATTCTTAAACCAGAACTCAACGTTTTAGACAAACTGCTAAGGTAAACTATTAAACTATATGTTCATTCTTATCCCTAGCCTTTAAAGGAAGTGGAGGTGTTTCATCAATCCATAATTCTCGATAACCATCATCTTCAATCATTGGTAGCTGTTTTTTTCACATACTTCAAGAAGCTCTTAATGGCGTTTTTCTGACATTAAAATCCTTGTTGGATTATGAAAACTTATTATGTTACTTTGCGGTCTATGACACGAACCCTGTCACAACCCCAAATAAAAAAGACAGAGGAAATCCCCCTGTCTTTTGATGTGAAATTATTATGAGCTATTTAAGAGTATTACCTTGCCCATCTTTCTTTTTGTTTTTATGAGGCACACTATCACTAAATTATTATTAAACTTTAATAAAAGAGTGAAGTATTGGCGTATAACGAAGAGGCGCCGCCAGAGTGCACAAATAGGATGTTATCGCCCGGCTTAAAGGTACCTTTTTGTATTAAATCAACAAGTCCCGCTAATGCTTTACCTGTATATACCGGATCCAACAAAATCCCTTCTGTTCTGGCCATGAGCTTGACAGCTTCCACCATTTCAGGCGTAGGTAAAGCATAACCAGGTCCGACATACTCATCAAAACACACAATAGCCTCACGAGGGATTGAATTTGGAATGCCGATGTGTGCTGAAGTTTCTTTAACAAGTTGATAAACTTTCTCTTCTTGTTCCACTTTTCCTCTGCTTACGTTTATTCCGATTACCGGTATTTTACTTTGATTTCCATAAAATCCAGTCACTAAACCTGCATGCATTCCCCCGCTGCCGCTTACACAAACAACAGCATTCACATTGACTCCTTGATCAAAGGACTGTGTCAAAATCTCCTGAGCGCAAGCAACATATCCCGTTGCGCCAATCTCATTGGATCCCCCGACTGGTATTATGTAAGGTCGATTTCCTTTCTCCGTTACCTCTTCAGCTACTTTCTGCATTTCTTTCATCAAGTCTGTTCCATTAGGTACAACCTTGATTTGTTCAGCGCCCAATAAATGATACAGAAAATAGTTACCGTTAAAATCCGGCTCTGGACTTTCTGAAAGGCCCTCTTCCAACACAAGGATGCAATTCATTTTCTCTTTAACGGCAGCGGCTAGTGTTAAGCGGCAATGATTTGATTGAATGCCTCCACATGTAATTAACGTATCCGCACCTTTTTCGATTGCATCGGCAACAAGGAACTCTAGTTTTCTTGTTTTATTTCCACCAGCAGTCAGCCCAAGTAAATCATCTCGTTTAATATAAATAGAAGGGCCCCCAAGTACTTCAGTAAAATGCTGTAATTTCTCAATGGGTGTATTTGTTGGTGTATATCGACGTCTGGGAAATTGCGCTAAATTCATATTAATTCTCCTCCTGTATTCTCTGTCTAGGACTAACCCTATGTAAATTAAAGAAAAGAGAATATCAACTTGACGTTCTCTTTTCAATTATTATTATTAGATTATAGCAATTGCTTCGATTTCAATCAAAGCATCTTTAGGTAAACGAGCAACTTCAATCGCACTTCTAGCAGGATAATCATCCGAAAAAAATTCTCCATATACATGATTCATTGCAGCAAAGTGACTCATATCGCTTAAAAAAACCGTTGTTTTTATTACCTGCTGTAAGCTTGCTCCCGCCGCTTCTATAACCTTCTTAAGATTCTCCAATGACACCCTTGTTTGCTCCTCAATATTATCAGGCATTTCTCCAGTTTCAGGGTAAATTGGAAGCTGCCCAGAAGTATACACTACATTTCCTACTTTTACACCTTGTGAATAAGGGCCGATAGCCTTGGGGGCTTCATTGGTTATGATTGTTTCTTTTAACATATAAACCACCTCTTTTTTTTTTTGTAATCCTATTAATACGGAATTGAATTTAATTTCCCTTTGAATAAAACGCTTACATTCAACACAAGCCTTCCCTCTTATTCTTTGCGCTCAAAATCACACTCCATCAGAGGAACTATTTTTGTTTTCTTAATGATTTTATAACCAAGCCAGAGAAGCAAGAAAATAGGAAGACCTATATACGTCGCTAAAATTTCTGCCCAACTAATTTGATCTCCGTAAAAAAAAGTCTGCCCAAAAATGAAAACCACAAAAAATAACAGCGTGATAACCGGGCCCAGTGGGTACCATTTGGCTTTAAACGGCAATTCATTTAGATCTCTGCCTTGGGCTACATAGGCCTTACGGAAGCGGTAATGACTAACGGCAATCCCGAACCATTTGATAAATCCGGTAAGGGCTGAAGCATTTACCAACCAAATAAAAACTGAACCATTTCCAAAAAGGGAAGCCAAAAAAGAGGCAAGTCCTATAAAAGCAGTTGTACAAAGGGCCCACATGGGAATTCCCTTCCTGGTAAGCCGTGCAAAGATTCGTGGTGCCTTTCCTTCTTTCGCCAGTGCCCATAGCATACGTGAAGATGCATACATTGCTGAATTTGCTGCTGATAAAACAGATGTAAGAAGCACTACATTCATGACGGAAGCTGCAAATGCCAACCCAGCTCTCTGAAGAACAAGCGTGAAGGGGCTGATAGATACATTTTGAACGCCGGATTTAAGTAGGTTTGGATCCGTATAAGGGATAATCAAACCGATAACAAAAATCGTAAACACGTAGAAAATAAGGATTCGCCAGAAGATTGACCGAATCGCTTTCGGTACGTTTTTCGATGGATTTTCGGTTTCACCGGCTGCCGTCGCAATCACCTCAGTTCCCTGGAACGCAAAGCCCGCGATGAGTACTACACTAAAGATAGATACAAGCCCGCCATGGAAAGGAGCATCTCCTTGGGTAAAGTTACTGAACCCGACCGCATGTCCTCCCATAATTCCAAAAATCATGGCAACCCCAATAACGAGAAATACGATGATCGAGATGACCTTAATACCGGCAAACCAGTATTCACTTTCCCCATATGCCTTGACAGATAAAACATTTAAGATTAGCAACAAACCCAGAAATAGTGCACTCCACAAGATAGAAGGTGAGTCCGGAAACCAATACTTCATAATAAGAGTAGAGGCCACCAAATCTGCAGGAACCGTTATCGCGGTTGTATACCAATAGTTCCAACCTAACGCAAAGCCTAACGCAGGATCAATATACTTTGAGGCATAGATGTCAAAGGCCCCCGGGAGCGGTAAGAAGGCCGATAGCTCTCCTAAACTATTCATGACAAAATAGACCATGATTCCTACCAGAATGTATGCAGCAAGCGCTCCCCCCGGCCCCGCAGTGCTAATCGTCGATCCGCTGGATACAAACAATCCAGTTCCAATAGCGCCACCTATAGCCATCATCGTTAAATGTCTGGATTGCAGCTTCCTTTGTAATGATCCTTTTGAATTTCGCTCTTCTAGGGTGTTACTTATCTCTGCTTCTAATTTCCCCATAGTGTATCCCCCTTTTTACTCATCGTTCAAATACAATTTGTATGCAAGGCTCATCTGGCTGTTCTATAAATAATCTCTTTATTGATTATTTATAGAACTTTCAGTAAATTTCAAAAATACCTCTACCTTCTGCTTTTGTCCCCACAAAAAACTCAGGCGAGAAATTGATATGAGCACTCTCTCTTTCAAGTAACTTTAAATGAGTAAAATAGAAATCTTTTAAACGAAGTTAACATAATTGGTATTTTTCCAACTTGCGATAAAGAGTAGACAGGCTAATCTTTAGTTCCCGGGCAATTTGTTCTTTATCATTTCGATATTTTTCAGTCAGAAAATAGCTCTGGATTACTTCTTTTTCATATTCAGAAATCATTTCTTCCAAACTTAACCCTCTACAATCGGCAGAGAGATGATCCTGTTGAAACAGATAGTCAGGTAAATCATGGAATTCGACGATATCTGATTCAGCCATATTGACCATATATTCTACGGCGTTTTCCAACTGACGTATATTCCCCGGCCAATCATAGCGTATAAGCCATCGCTCCAGCATGGGGTCAAGTCTAAGTGGATACCTTTGCATGACCTTACAATGTTTATGAATGAAATGTTCGAGATACAAAGCGATATCATCACGCCTTTCTCGCAAAGGTTTGGTATGGAGAGGGAGGACATTGAGACGATAATATAAATCTTCGCGAAAGGTGCCGTTTCGCACCATTTCTTCTAAGTTTCGGTGAGTGGCTGCAATCACCCGTACATTAATCTCGATTGCTTTTTTTCCACCGATTCTTTCAATCTCTCTTTCTTGTAAAACCCGTAATAACTTTGGCTGCAAGAAAAGCGGCATATCTCCAATTTCATCAAGAAAAATGGTTCCTTTGTGCGCTAATTCAAATTTCCCCATTTTCCCATTCTTACTCGAGCCGGTAAATGATCCGCCCTCGTAACCAAACAACTCACTTTCCAGCAAGCTCTCAGGTATGGCCGCGCAATTAACTGCCACAAATGAATGCATTCTGCGCTTGCTTTCAAAATGAATCGCTTTGGCTAATAATTCCTTTCCCGTACCGCTATCTCCCCTTATCAAAACAGTGGATGGGCTGTTTATAATCCGTTTAGCTTTTTTAATAACATCTTGAAGCCCGGAATCTTTTCCAAGAATGTTTTCAAAAGAAATAGCTTTTTGGGGGATCGGTATCTCTTCTTGAATTTTGCAACCCTGTTCTTTACCAGGGTCCAACATTGCTAATTTATTGACTAACAATATACTAACATTGCTTAAAAACTGTATAAGCTTGTCTGATTCTATCATCATTTTCTCTTTTTGTTCATGGGAAAAACCTATCATGCCGATGACGCCAACTGGTTTGTCTTGCTTTACAATAGGAAATCCGATGGTAGCAAGTTCTTTGCATTGATTCACAAATTTACAACTTCTACACTGCGACTCATCTTTTTTTACATCGTAAACCACTCCAGGCTCCCCTGTTTCCAATATCATTTTGAAAAAGGAGCCTTCCGGAGCCTCTTTGCCAATGAGCTCTTTATAGTAGCCGGTCCCGCTAATGCGAACGCCCTTTTCATCAAGCACGGTTATATCCAAACCAAGGATTCCTGCCGTGTTCTCAGCGTAATCTTGAATAAACTGCTGTATGCCGATAAAGCTTGACATAGTATCCTCCTCTGCTCTGACGCTACATTTTATAATAAAATAATTTTATTATAAAATAAATTTCTATGCTTTGCACAAAGAGGAGACAGCTTTTTCTATGCCACCCAGAGCATTTTTCAACATCGAACGTGGACAAGCAATATTGAGCCGCATAAACCCTTCACCTTCCATACCGAAAATGAGCCCTTCATTCATTGCAACCCTTGCTTTGCGTAACATAAATTCATCCAATTCTTTAACTGAAAAACCTAGTTCCCGGCAATCAAGCCATACAAGGTATGTGCCTTCCGGCTGGATGGCATTGATTTGCGGGATGTTTTTGCTGAAGTAATTCAGAGTGAATTCCAAATTCCCCTGCAAATATTCAAGGAGCTGATCCAGCCATTCTTCTCCGTGTCGGTAAGCAGCCTCTAACGCAACAACGCCAAATGTGTTCGGCGAACCAATAGATAATGTTTTAAGTTCTCGATCATACCTATCGCGCAGTTGTTGATTTGGAATTATGATACTTGACGTCTGTACACCCATCAGGTTAAAAGTTTTGCTTGGCGCAATACAGGTAAGAGAATGATTCGCAAACTCTTCCGATATAGAGGCAAAAGGAATGTGAGTATGTGTCTTATAAACAAAGTCAAAATGAATTTCATCTGCCACAACGAGAATGTTATGCTTCATACAAATCTGTCCCAATCTCGTCAATTCTTCTTTGCTCCATACTCTTCCGATCGGGTTATGAGGACTACACAAAATCAACATTTTTACACTTGAATCTATCTTTGCCTCTAGGTCTGCGAAATCTATGGAATAATGCCCATTTTCAAGCTTAAGCGGGTTGTTTACAATTTCACGGCCGTTTGCTTGGATCACACGGGCAAAATGATGGTATACAGGAGGTTGGATAATTATTTTGTCCCCTGTCTGTGTGAAGGACTGAATCGCCAACGATAGGGCTGGAATCACTCCTGGGCTGTGGGTAATCCATTCTTTCTCAATGGACCATCGATGTCTTCTTTTTAGCCAGCCAACAATGGATTCCATATACGAGTCCGGTCTAAGCACGTAGCCATATACACCGTGCTCCACACGTTGTTTTAATGCTTCGATGATAGGTTGTGGAGACTGAAAATCCATATCAGCCACCCACATCGGTATAACATCCTTTACGCCAAAATGATTTTCAAGATCATCCCACTTTTCGCAGTCAGTATTCAGTCGACGGATTTCTTGGTCAAAATTATATTTCATCGAGTATCTCTCCTTCTCATGTTTGCTTGTGTACCTTGCCTCTTTATATATGCAATTGTCATGCCAGCCCATTTCACTTAGAATTTATTGATTGAATTCCCTAATACCGCGGTCATTATTTAAAAAACTTTTCATCCTAAGCATTGGCACATTTGCATTTATGGTAAGTATTTTCGCATGGATGATAAAATTCAAAGATTTCATTAAGCATCTGTGATGGGTCGCAACTTCTTCTGTTCTCTCCATTCATCATAACCGGCCGGACGTGTATCAATGACAATTCCCTGTTTCGCCCATTCCTGCACAATATCTATCGAAACCTCCATACGAGGTGGTGCTACTATACTTCGAATTTGCTGTGATCCCTCTTTATTCAACCGCTTCATCATTGAAAAATAAGGGGGCGCCTCAGGCTGTTCTGCAAACAGCGCTTCTATAAAGCGATCCTCATTATCATATTATAGTGCCCGTTTTTCATATCCGATGGTTGACGAATTGAGCTTACGCTGCTGTTTGCTTAAGCGCACTGCCAGCTAGGCTCCGACTGTTCCGCCGACAACTCCCCCTCCAACAAATACGAACATAATCTTGAAGCAAAAAAGTTATATTAAAAGTTTTATATTCTTCTCTTATAGCCCTAAACGCTGTATAGTTCATAAGCAAAAAATAAGTTGATAAAATCGGTGATTTTGAATATATCTCCATAAATATTTAGTGACTACTCAATATTAATTGGCTTCCTGCGGGTGATACAGATTGTTATAAACCTGATTAACGTTATAGTAGAGCGGCTCTAATTGAGTTTCAGTATTGGATTTGTTTGGAAGCGGCACCGAAATCTTTTTGGATAGGCGCCCTCCCAATTAAATACTAGTAAATGATTATCTTTTTAATTTTCCACTTTCTTCTACGATTTGATTGAGAAACTGTTCAACCTCTTCCTGGCTTTTTCCGATTTTACTTACAAAGCGATTAAGTTCCTTCCCTTCTTGAAAGGCAATAAAGCTTGGGATTCCATACACATCTAGCTTCTCTAATAGTTCCGGAAAATGGTCTCGATTTACTGCGATCATATCTATTTTTTCTTTATACGCTTCTTCTACAATTGGCATGAATAAATTGGTATTCTGACAGTCTGGGCACCATTCAACATAAAATTTGGCAACAACTGGTTTTGTTGATAAAATCGCCTCGTCAAACTCTTGCTTTGTTTTGATCTCTTTCATAATTACAATCCTCCTATATTTTGTTCTCAATGTTATACTGATTGTCTCCATTACTTGATCGCTCTTACATCAAGATATCTTTCGCAATCCAGAGCAGCCATACAACCACTTCCCGCAGCCGTAATGGCTTGGCGGTATTTATGATCTTGAACATCCCCACAGGCAAATACACCAGGAATATTTGTTTGTACCAGGATTCAAAATGATATATCCCAATCGTCCGTGAATTGATCCACCTCTGCCGAGCAAACCAAGTACAAATCCGGCAATAGTTCCTGAAACAATGGAGAGGAGCACTTGAATAGTTGTCATTCTTTCCTGAGACTCTTACCAACAAATCTGAATAGTTGGCGATTCATCTCTCCCTCCTTTCTTGATTTGCTCATATTTATATAAGCAAAAACCATGCCAACTAATTTCTCCTGTAAAACCGCTTGTTTTGCACACTGCACTCTTTGGAAATTCCCAATTTTGCTATCATTCATATTAAAAAACCTTTAACATCAAGCTTAAAGCCTTCCTAGAACTAGGAACTATTTTTGCATCTGTGATAAACTCTTCAAGCTATTTCTATATAGTGATTCTCTAACCTATCAGTAACAAGAATTTTTCTTAGGTTTCGTATAACTGAACAAGCGTACAAGAACATTGCTAATGTGACTACCTCTGGTAGAAATGAAAAAAATCGCTCCAATGTTATTTAGAACGATTTAACGTAAACGACCAAATAAAGCGCCTATTAGTTGCCAAGAAAATTAATTACTAATTACTGTAAACTACCAGAATAGCAAAACCCTGCATTCAGCCAAAATTGGTCAAATTCAGGGTTTTGGGTTTGGGAAAAGAGTTCAAAGAGCCCGGATTCCGCCGAATTACTATCTACTTTCAAATTTGAAATCAGCTACAAACCGCCAACTTTTCGGCCTTCTTTTTGAACTAAAGCATCTGATAGTAAGTACAATTATTCACAATATCCTTTAAATTATTATGGATGATTATAGCAACACAAAGAAAACTGCCCAATAAGTGCAGTTTTCTCAAGGCATTATTGTACTTAAAAATGTTGTGATTAATTACTTAACTATTATTCCTAGAAATGATTGATTGTTAGTCAATAAAATTAAGTTTTGTCATTTCCAATTCCATTTTTAAGTCAGCCTCTAAATACTTATTGTTTTCTAATTTCACATTCTGAAACCCAAACTTTTTATACAGTTCAATTGCAGAAGTTAATACATGATTTGTATAAAGGATGATCTTGTCTACTTTCTCTGTCATAGATACTTCTAAACAAACTTCCATTAGTTTGCGCCCTATTTTTAAACCTTGGTATTTTTCAGTGACAGCAAGCTTGGCCAACTCATAGGAATTCTCTTCTTTCATTTTTATTAGAGATACTGTCCCTACTATTTCATTATTATATTGGGCAAAGAAGATATACCCTCCTCCCCTCTACCTTCGGGGTTATTTAAGATTCTTCCATCTTCTGGTTCTACAGAGACATACTTATTAAGCCATTCTTAAAATCCTCTTTGATTACCTTAAAGACAGCTCTGAAGTTATGCTAACGCACCCGTAAATTCTAAGTACATTTATTCACAATCTAATATAGTACACCTTGTGAGTCACCAGTTAGGAGGTCACGAATTTTTTAGCCACTTAGAGATTAGCTTAAATCCTTGTGGAAAAGTAAGTTAAGCATACCTACATTTGCATAGTTAACTTTTGTAAATAATTAATTTTCTACATTCACCCCTCTATTATGAAGTAAAGAGAATTGCTTCGCTAGAAATGTCGGTGTATATGGCATATCATTTTGAAGCCAAGAAACGATTGTACCTATTAAAGCTGAAGTTTCATACCATATCAATATATCTTCTTTTACCATTTCAGTTAAAATATGAGGCTGTCTTCCACTTTCATCTAACCTAGTAACTATACTGTCCCTCATAAACATTGTTAGTCGGTCTCTAAAGATTGGGACTTTCTTAGAAGCTAGAAGGCTCTTGTAAAAATTTGAATTTTCTGCTATATGCCCAAGTAAATTTTCAATTATTTCCCAACTATTCTCTTTTGAGGATATATGGTTCGTTGATTTCTTATTAAAAATCATTGAAATGTCTTCAATCATATCGTCTGCCATCTTTTCCAACATATCTGGAATATCGCGATAATGCAGATAAAAAGTAACACGATTGATGGTTGCTCGCTCCGCCAATCGATTAACGGTTATTTTTTGGAGATCCATTTCCTCAAGTAATTCCACAAATGCATCTTTAATTAATTGTCTTGTACGAAGTATGCGAGGGTCTGTGTGAAGCTTTTTCTTTTCCATCATAGTCTCTTTCCTTTCTGTAAGCTACACTTCATAGTGTTACGTCGTATTTCTTCTCGATAAACAACATAAAGCTTATTTTCGTAAATTAATATACACTTTTTGGAATTTTGTAGCTTGAAAACATTATAAATTGTACTTATAATCTCATTTATACAGTGTAAATTATACAACACAGTGTAAATTTAATCTACGATAGACTTGAAAGGATGAATACAGTTGAGTGAGAATACAACAGTCAAAAATTCTATCAAAAAGGGACCAATCATGTTTGTGTTGATAATAGGTGCTTTTCTTGCCACGTTTAATCAAACAATCATGAGCGTTGCCATTCCGGAATTAATGAATGATTTTAATATTAAAGCTTCAACAGCTCAGTGGCTTACTACAGGTTATATGTTGGTAAATGGTGTTTTGATTCCTATCACAGCCTTTTTAATCCAGAGATTTTCCACTCGTCAATTATTCCAAAGTTCGATGATTATTTTTCTAGCCGGAACGATTGTTTCTGCAGTCGCAACCAGTTTCCCTGTACTTCTGACTGGTCGGTTGATTCAAGCAGCCGGTGCTGGCATTATTATGCCTTTACTCATGAATGTTGTGTTATCCCTTTTCCCTCCAGAGAAGAGAGGATCTGCTATGGGTATGGTCGGGTTAGCAATTATTTTTGCGCCTGCAATTGGACCAACCCTTACCGGTTATGTTCTTGAGTCATTCCCTTGGCAAGCTATGTTTTACGGCATGATTCCATTTGTTGTTATTGTTATCATCTGCGGGTTTATTTATTTGAAAAATGTATCAGAACCTGTCCGTTCTAAGGTAGACATTATGAGTGTTGTCCTTTCAACTATAGGATTTGGTGCTTTAATGTACGGCTTCAGCGAAGCCGGCAATCTCGGTTGGTCAAGCACAGAGGTAATTGTTTCTCTAGTTGCAGGAATCCTTGCACTTGTCCTGTTTACTTGGCGTCAACTGATCTCCCAGAGCCCACTACTGGATCTCCGGGCCTTTAAATACAATATGTTTACCTTGACTACCATTATAAATATAGGTGTTACCATGATGATGTATGCAGATATGATGCTACTTCCTCTGTATCTTCAGAATGCTCGCGGTTTTACTGCATTAGAGTCTGGTTTACTTATGCTTCCAGGAGCACTTCTAATGGGCTTGCTAAGTCCTGCAGTTGGAAAGCTTTTCGACCGGTTTGGGGCGAAATGGCTTTCTATTATCGGTATAGCTATTATTATCATCTCAACCTTTGGCTTTATTGATCTGACGGACTCGACCAGCTATACGTTTCTGATCCTGATGTCTACATTTCGCCGTATTGGGATGGCGATGATGATGATGCCTTTACAAACTGCAGGTTTAAATCAACTACCATCCAGTCTTTATGCACACGGCACAGCTATCTCCAATACCATTAGACAAGTAGCTGGCGCAATAGGTACTGCACTACTTGTGACAGTAATGACTAACAGTACAACGAAATACCTTCAGGACTTAATCGCCACGGGAGGAGCACAGGGTGAAACACAACAACATATGGTTATGGAAGCTTCTATCCAGGGGATAAATGACGCATATTTTGTTATTCTTATCATCGGAATTTTTAGTTTATTGCTTTCCTTCTTTATCAAACGTGTTAAGAACGCTTCCGAAGGAAAACAACATGGTTTTAAAGAAGCCAGTAAGAATTTAAGAGGCAAATCAACAATCTAAAATATGTATAAAATTATCCTAGTTGTAGACTAAGGAGGAAATTAGATGTTATTTAAAACTTAAAGATTATCATCCTGATGGTTTTTTTGAAAGGTATTTTAGGTCAAAGATAATTCCTTGGACAATATTAACAAACAGATGACTCCCGTAAAGGGCACAATGAGAAAGGAAGGCTGTCATGAATAATTCAGATCAAAACTTACCAGAGAAATCCATATTGGACTTGTTTAGTGGTAAAAGTGGTGAAAATCCATTTCCGATATTCACACAGATGCGGACAATGGGAGCCGTTATTCCCCTCCCGTCTCCAATTAGCGGGATGGATGGCCAAACATGGATGGTTACACGTATGGAAGAAGCAATGCAGGTGTTAAAAGATCATGCCCACTTTACTGTAGACGGGGGATCCATCAATGGTAACAGTGATATCAGGCAAAAAAATGCTGATCCATCTGCTCCCCCTACCTTCCTTAACGCAAAATCCATGCTTTCTGTCGACGAACCCGATCATAGACGTTTGCGCAGGTTGGTGTCCAAAGCCTTTACGCCCAAATATATGGAAAGCTTACGCCCTCGCGTCCAGGAAATTGCTGACGAATTACTTGACCAGGTACAAGATAAAGGCGAGATGGACCTAGTCAAGGACTATGCCTATCCCTTACCAATCAACGTCATTTCTCACATGCTTGGGGTGCCTCAAGCAGACCAGGTACGGATTCGGGGCTGGTCTGAGGCCATCGCGCACGGTCTGGGCCTAGGAAGGCAAGATCCGGGGGTCGCAGAGCAGATACGAGCTTTCGGGGAATACATCGTGCAGCTTGTCGCCGACAAACGCCAGCATCCTGCTGATGACTTAATCAGCCAGTTGGTTTCTATCGAAGAGGAGGGAGATCAACTCGACGAAGCAGAACTAATCTCGATGATTTCTCTATTGATCTTTGCCGGTCATGAGACTACCTCGAATCTGATTGCAACAGGCTCTTTAATGTTGCTAGATCATCCCGAGCAACTGGAGAAGTTAAAAACAGACCTCAGTCTGGTTCCTGCAGCTGTGGAAGAACTGCTGCGCTTCAATGGGCCTGCCACAATCGCGGGACCGCGTTTTGCTACTGAAGATATCGTGCTCGCAGGGCAGCAAATCAAAAAGGGAGATATGGTCATTCCCGTATTGAAATCAGCGAATCGGGATGAGCTCCCGTTTACGGATTCAGAGGAGCTGGATATTACTCGTAAGATCAAACTTCATCTCGCCTTTGGACATGGCATCCATATGTGTTTGGGAGCGCCACTAGCCCGTGTGGAAGGAGACGTTGCGTTTTCCACTCTGTTGAGGCGCATGCCCAACCTGCGACTCAGCGTCCCTCGGGAAAACGTCTCCTGGCACTTCACGCTTAGCTCACAAGGGTTAATCTCCCTGCCGGTCTCTTTTTAACACAGGGAAAGAACTGCCTGTATCGCGCGAAGGGGGCAGACGTGACAGTATAATAAGTATAATTATAGCGAGGTTCAACTAATTGTAAGAACATAGGCTTGTAGTGATTTCTGAACTGTTAGGTGTACTGGCTTGGCTCAGCGAATCGTGATAAGAATAAGTTTAAATATGCATCTATGTTTGATATTCACCGTAAATCAAATCCTCATATAGCTTTTGGACATGGAATTCACTTTTGTTTAGGAGCGCCTTTAGCACGTATAGAAGCTATTATTGCTATGACTGCATTGATAAAAAAATATTCTTCCAACTCTTTTTCAGAAGGGTTTACAATTGATCCAATTGAGAACAGTGCAGTATACGGACTACAGAGTTTTCCTGCACAATAAAGAGTAAAAAAATTATACGATTACATTCTCTAACTATAGATTTTTACTAAGAAGGCAGCCAATTGTTAATTCGGCTGCCTTTTTATTTTATAGCAACCTATAATCGAAAACAGAATAGTTCTTTGACTCTTTTGGTAAACATGGCAACAAATTGTCCAACGTTGTATATACGCTATTACTTTTTATATATTTCGAGAATCGGATACTACTTCCTTCACTCTATTGCGTTTTAAAGCAGTACTCAGTATCACAATCATGCTTATTAATCCAATCCAAACAAAGACAGAAACTGGAGTGTTCCAGGTTAATCCTTCACCAAAAAATAATAATTTACGAAGTCCTTCTACCATAAATCGCATTGGCAACCAAGAGTAAATCCAATCCCGATAAAATGGAGACATCATTTCAGGTGCCATTGCCAGTAAAGGGGCACCGAAGAAAAGTAATAAGACAAAGACCGCGATGCCCTTAATTCCAACTAACGAAAGTACAGCCGAAATCATTAAGAAGAAACTAAAGGCGGTAATTGATAAAAATAAAGCCGTATCCATGAAATTCGGGATATTCAAACCAACCATTCCATCTGCTATCCAGGTAAAGCCAAATCCAATTACCAGAGCTACAACCGCACCCATTAAAATTTGCCCGATCTTTGTGACAAGGTTTTCTTTTCTAGTGTGGATCGGCATTTTGCTAATGGAAATAAAGATTATCGCAGCACTAGCCAAACTAGCCATCCATAATGGCTGGAATAAGGAAACAGGAGCATTTCCATTCGCACTATTCGTGCCGATTTCATTGACATTTGTGACCTTCTTAGCGATTGGAACTGCAAGGCCTGCTGCCTGTTTTGCTGTCAAAGTTGCTCCTTGTTTTTCAAAACCATCAAGTAGTTGTTTGCGGACAGTGTTGTTCATGTTGTCAACTACTCCATTCAAGACCTGTCCTGCCATCGTTGAAGCAGCCGTATTCATTCCCTGATTAATAAATATTTGTACTTCAGGTGCAGAAGGTGCTGGTGTCCGTAATGATGCTTGCTTTGGACTAAAATCTTTGGGAATAACTAAAGCCGCGTAATACTTTTGGTTATCTAAACCTTTTTGGACTGCATCAATACTGTCTACTTCCACCCATTTTACAGCAGGGTCTTTTTCCTTTGTTGATGCTGAAGACTTTTGTATCATTTCAACAATCGTTTGCCCCATGTTCATCTTTGGTTGATTAGGAATTTCCACCCCTTCATCCTCATTTACGATTGCAATCGGCAGATTTTTCGGGTGTGGCTGAACCGATGGAAATAATGTCAGTGAAAAAATAAAAATAACTGTCAATGCGATGATTGGTGAAACCAATACCAGTTTATTTTTGAACATATTTACCCCTCCTTGGTTTGGGTTATAATAAAGAACAACCTGTTGTTTTGTTTACTACATTCCAAATTATAATTTGGGGACTAGTTTTGTTTCAATAATCAAAAATGGCACATGTGTTGGTTAAGGAACACCGTTTATAAATGTGTTGGATAAAATTAAGGAGGAAGTAGCTTGCTAGATAGTAATACGGATTTGCGGATCATTCGGACAAAAGAATCCATCCGAAATGCACTAGTAGAACTAATCGATGAAAAAGGTTTCAAAGCAATTACTGTTAAAGACATAACAACCAGAGCAAAAATTAATAGAGGCACATTTTATGCACACTATCAAGACAAATTTGATTTAATGACTAAATACGAAGAAGAAATCATGCTTGAAATGTCCAGAATTGCAAAACAGAACTTTCCAGATGTTATTGCCGCACTTGGAGCCAACTCCCCGACTTTAGCACCATTTCCCCTCGTAGTTTCAATATTTGAGTATTTTAATGAAAATAGTGGATTTATGAAAGCTGTGTTAGGTCCAAAAGGAGATTTATCATTTCAAACAAGACTGAAAGATTTTATGTGGAAAACACTGTTTGGAAATAATCCCAACGCACTTATTAAGGAGGAAAATTTACTTGTTCCAGGACATTATTTTGCTTCTTACGTTGCATCTGCACATATTGGAGTAGTTCAACAATGGTTAGATAGTGGCAGGAAAGAATCCCCTCAAGAAATGGCTCGTATCCTATCGACCATTACAGTTAATGGTCCCTTCTTTGCAGCTGGTTTGAAAAAATAAATCACATAGGGATAAAGGGACAATACCATGAAAAAACAGGTACTGTCCCTTTATTATTAATAAGCTTATTCAACTAAACTGCCCCGATAGTTGCATAATCGAGTAGGGGGAAAATAAGTGTATTATTTTCGCCCCTCTCACAACACCGTACGTACGGATCGCGTATACGGCGTTTCAATTTATATCACAGTGTGTACTTTTAGATAATGTTCTAAAGCAGAGGGGACTCCCCTCTGCTTTAGTCTTTTGTTTG
>NZ_JBNNTG010000055.1:0-20989 GCF_050278525.1 Peribacillus sp. NPDC096540
GTCACAACCAGTTTCTTATACAGGGTATCTTACTTAAGATCCACCAAAAAAGGTTCAGCCTGGTTGTATTGTTATCATCCATTATTGTCAATGGGTTAATGGGTTAGACTCTATTTTGGGGTTAGGTTTTCGTGGTAGTTGGTGGCGAGGAGCGCCGCCATAGAAGTTTCTTATGCAACTATCGAGGCAGTTTAGTTGAAGAGTGCTGTTTGATCTTTATTCAACAATCGGGCCATGTTGCATAATAAAGGAGTACATTTTACAGGAGAAATTTAATGGATTAGACAGAATGGGTAAAGAAAAAATTTTTATGAGCAGGATAATAAAGTAATCAAAGCCTAATTTTTTCGGTATTGTAAGCGAGAAATTAGGCTTTTTCTTCAAAATGCCAGTCAGTGGTCGGTGTATTCTATAATAAATTATAGTCTAACCTTAACCTCGGTACCATCCTTAGCTTTGACATCTACTAGCACGATCCCCTTATAATTTTTCAGTTCCTTGACGATAGGCTTTAGCGTTTTTTTGTCTATTAGTGGAAAGGTAAAGTCCAGTTTTTTTCTTTCGAAGTGCTCTTTTGTCCATTTGTTTGCATTTTGCTGAAAAAATTTTGAAGACAAAATTGAAATAACAATGTTTAAAATAGCATATGGAATTGGGATGGTAAACCGAACGTCTTTTGCTTTCACTTTTACATGCATCATAAGCAAATCACTAATCAATGATGACCGAAACGGTATCCCCGTTTGCCGATTTAATATCAACAATTTGGCCATCTAATTCGTTTTCGATTGCTTCAATAATAAGGCTTATGTCTATATCTTTAACGTATTTTTCCGATTGAGGAATACTCGCTGCGATGCTCTGTCCAGCTATTAATACTGCCTTGACAAGTTTTATAGGCAAATTGACCGTGACGTTATCATTTTCGGCTGATACAACACGAATTTTTAATGTTTTATCTAAATATTTAGTCGGTTTTTCAAAAAGCTTATTACCTGTTTCTTCTTTCTCTTTTAATACTTGAATCAGTTCTGATCCCTTATCTGCATCAATCTTCCCTTCTTGAACCATTGTTAACACTCTTGTAATTTCCTCTTTCATGATAAATTCCTCCCTATTCCTCTTTTAAGAGCTTAATGGCTTCTTCTGGTGTGATTTCGCCATTTTCCAACATGGTGACAACTTTTTTCTCGTCTACTTCATTTTTCTTCTTCTGCACATATCCAAGGGATGAAATGATGTCTGTTAGCTTGCCTCGAACCGTTGGATACGAAATCCCCAGTTCCTTTTCAACTTCTTTGATATTCCCTCTGCATGTTAAAAATACTTCCACAAAATGAAGCTGATCCTTTGATAAGGATGCCAGCTTAGATAATTCAAACTCATTTTCAATCGTAGTGTGACAATGAGAGCACTGCAACTTTGTAATTTTCAATGTTTTACTGCAGACAGGACAATTTGTGATTACTTTATAAGCCATAATGAAATCCTTCCTTTTAGTTGATTCGATTATATTATATAACAAGGAATCAAAAATATAAATAATAAAATCAATTTTAGAATTCAAAAAAATCAATAATGTTAATTTATTTTTTAATATTATTAATTATCCGTTTTCATTATTCATTCAAGTATTATATTTACCATAATGGTTGAAATTGTAGACATCTCTCTTGGTGAAAATACCCAGTTACATAATGAGCACGATTACTTAGACTTTGAGATGCTGATTAATAATCCATGGATATTTGATATTAATATTCCAACTGATGATGATTCAGCAGTCGTTAGCATTGATGTATTATTTAATGATTTAGAACTTGAAAATTATTAAGCTTACGGGTTGATTAATCTCCGATTATGCAGTGATTTGAGGACTTAGTCTATATTTTAGTTATTCCAGAATAGGGCGCTATTGTTGAATAAACCTTAGATTTTTAAACGACTTTATTGTTATATTTTTAAGTACAGTGAAGTATCTTATATCGAAAATTAACAACTATATTTTAACCCCGTCCTAAATTTAGAACGGGGTTATGCTTGTTTTAGGTTTTAAAATTAAATAACTTTATTGTCTTTTTACATTGGAAACCGTTTGAGTAAGGTACATTGCTCTTCAACTAACGGGGTGCGTTAGCTGAAAATCAAAGCTGTCTTTAAAGGCAGCTTTATCTTTATGCAACTATCGGGGCAGTTTAGTTGAAGAGGAAAGAACATAATGTTAACTTAATCCCTTTGTTCTTCTGATAATATCAATATAAAAGGCAACATCGAGACTTAGAATTACTTGGGTACAGAAGCTGCAATAATGTACTATACAAAACAGCTTTTCTGATTTATAACAAAATTAAAGAACGTAAAATAATATAAACTATTGGAACTTTGCCATCCCTTTGTAACAGAATGTATCTTTAAGCAGCACTAGATAATTTAAAGATTTTAGAAGGTAGAGGAATCCTTAAGATGAATGTAGAAAAAAGATAATAATGACAAGGAGGATTAAATATGACTTTGAGTGTTGGAAGTAAGATTAATTTTAGGAGAACGTTCACAAAAGAAGATGTTGAAATATTCACGAAGGTTTCATGGGATGAAGGTACACACCACACTACTCCCGATGATAAAGGCAGGTTAGTTATCCAAGGTCTTTTAACTGCTACACTGCCTACTAAAATAGGGGGAGAAAATGATGTTTTAGCACACACAATGAACTTCAATTTCTTAAAGCCTGTATACACAGGAGATACGATTACCTGTGAGGCTATAATAGAAAAGTATACTCAAAAAGAAAATGGAAGAGTGTCAATACAAGCAAGCTTCACTTGTAATAATCAAGATGAGGTAGAGGTTATGAGAGGTATGTTTGCAGGAGTAATTTTATAAAAACCACATGTAAGCGTTGTTATTATAATACACTTCAAAGGGTGATTTAATAATGGATTCTAAAATTATCTTTATTGAAAGAAAATTTCCAAGTGCGAATATGGTACTAATAAAGGACAAGAAATCTATACTAATTGATTCTGGCTTCAAGTCAGACGTAACTGAAACAGAAAGATTTTTGATAGACAATCATGTTTCTCCAAAGGATCTCAATTTTATTATTAATACACATTATCATAGTGACCATGTAGGTGGGAATCATTACTTTCAAAATAATTACAACACTCATGTCGCTGCTCATTCACTTGATGCAGAGCTGATTAACAGAGCAAACGACGAAGCGTGTAGTGCTAAATGGTTAGATCAACCCGTTGACCCTTATCATGTAGATACTTATCTGAACGATGGTGATGTAATTGAAACAGGGACCAGAACGTTTGAGATCATTCATACACCAGGTCATACTCTAGGTCATATCTCTTTGTATTGTGTAGAAGAAAAAACGTTAATTTGTGGTGATCTCTTTCATGCAAATGATGTAGGTTGGTTTAATATTTTTAGAGAAGGTTCAGCTTCATTAAGTATCGCTTTACAGAGCTTAGAAAAGCTATCTGAAATGGATATAGATATTTCATATTCTGGTCATGGGAAGCTGATTTCTGATCCTAAGCTCTCTATTAATAATGCAATGGTAAGGATCAAGAAATGGTTAGATTCACCAGAAAAATATTCATGGCACGCATGTAAGAGGATTTTTTCTTTTACATTAATAATGAGAGATGGTTTAGACGAGGAAGAGATTGAGTCATACTTAATAAGATGTGGTTGGTTTAACGTTATGGCAATCCATAGTTTCAATACTTCACCTAAAGAATTTGTTTCCACATTAATAGACGAAATGTTACGCTCCAGGGCAGCCAGCTGGCAAGGTAATCGCTTAGTTGCAAATGCTGAATATAATTCTCCTATTATGAATGTTTATGAAGAGCACAGTAAACCAAAGAACTGGCGTAAAGTTAATGCGGATTAAAAAAGCCTCAGATAGGGCTTTACTAATCTACATATAATACTTGGATATAAATTCTTATGTTCCTCGATAAATTCGGTAAGATCTGTCTCGATTACTTTTTCGCGAATATGGCCATAGCCTTTTTTAAAATTTCAACTTCTTGCTTTAACCGAAGGTTTTCCTTATGTATGGCGGCTAATTCCTTCGGAGTCATGGACTCTTCCCCTAAACCGATAGGGGTAAATTCTTTAATCCATTTATATATCGTTACTTCTGATACACCATATTCGCCACTTAATTCTCTTACTGAATTACCCGAGTGATAAAGATCTACAATGGTCTTCTTGAATTCATTATTATATTTCTTCCCTGTATTCTTACGTTCCAATACGAACACATCCTCTCAAAAATCATTTTAAGGACTTAACTAAAATGTGTCCATGAAACTATACTAACTCCAAAGGTGCTTTATGGTAACTAACTTTGTATATGGTGTACTTGGTTGTAGTTTTAAAATAAAGTCGTAACTTTTTGAATAAAGTTTAATCGTTTATAAAAATGAAAAACCGAAATCAATACTTGATTTTGGTTTTTCTTAATGAACTAAAGGGGCAGGATGTTCAACAAAAAGTCACTTAAAAAGTAGTAATGTTATACTTTTGAAAAGGGGGAAATTAAATGATATTGGAAGCTGTTATGCTACAAGTTAAGGAAGGTATGGAAGCAGAATATGAAGAAGCATTTCGTGGGGCATCAGAAATTATTTCTTCAATGAAAGGGTACATCTCTCACGAATTACAGCGTTGTATGGAAGTTGAGGGGAAATATTTACTACTGGTGCAGTGGGAAACATTAGAAGACCATACAATTGGATTTAGACAATCCAACGAGTATCAAGAATGGAAAAAGAAATTACATAATTTTTATGACCCATTTCCAACAGTTGAACATTTTGAGAAGGTTAAACTTTAATAGTTGTTCTTGAACTAACAGGTGCGTTAGCTTAAGATCGGACCTGTCTTTAAGAAAGCCTTTTCTTTATGCAACTATCGGGGCAGGTTAGCAATCGAGAGATATTCGCGTCAAACTGAGGGAGTTTAAGAACAGGTATAATGTATTGTTGTAAATTAAAGAGAGAATCAGAGGTAATGGCAATCAATGTATCAATTCAAACACGAGGCACAAAGAACTCAAAAGATATTAAAGGTGTACATAGTTTTATTTATTATTGCTTCATTGATAAATATAATTTCATTCTTTGAGGATGGAAATGTTCTTCGTGGAATAATTTGTCTCTTGTTTTATTTAATTGCCTTTTACTATGGTCAACGCCAAAAAGTCTGGGCAGTAATTATAATTAAAATCATGGTTTGGATACACATTGTACTGCTGATTACAATTGTTCTTTTCGCAATAACACAATGGTAAGGTAGATTTTATATTGAACTAACGTGGCAGGTTTCTTCAATAAGCAGAAATGGATTTTGTTAATTTTGGAAAATTTATTTTTAAAAATGGAACTTATGATTGTTTCAAACGTATTAAATAATTGGGCAGTTTAGCAATCTTAATAGGGGTGTTCTGAAAATGACTATATTTAAAAATAAGCATTTTACAGGAGTTTTATGGATTTTAGTTATCGCTTTATTTGGAGTCGCTTATTTAACGATTGAATCTAGTTATTTCAATACTAAAGAAATAAATTTAGCTAGTACTCGCTGCTCTGAAATTGGTGGGGAAGTCATATTAGAAATACATAATAATCTCACAAGTGAATATTCTTTTGAGTGTAAAAAATAAAAGGCATTGTGTTTGAGGAATTAACGTTAATTGAGTTCCTCATTTCTTATTAAACTATCGGGTGCGTTAGCTGAAGATCAGAGCTGTCTTTAAGTTGCTTTTTCTTTATGCAACTATCGGGGCAGATTAGCTGAAGAAACCGACCAATAAAGGTCGGCTTTTTTCATACTATTTTTAGCAGCAGCCTCCGTAACCGCCCCCGTAACCATAGCCACCGCCGCCGTATCCACCAACAAAGCTAGCTCCAACAATGATTAAGAGTATAAACAAAACGACTATAAAGGCGAAACCTCCACCAAATCCAAAACCGTCGTCACACCTTGATTCACACCTTGATTCACAACCTGACATACAGACATCTCCTTATTTGTTTTTAAGGAGGAAATTAATTAAATGGGTTATATCACTTTATGCTCTAATCAGGAAAATGACACAAGTTTATTGGATAAAATGTTAGAGGTACCTCTTATTGAATGGGCCGCACGGCATATAAACTGTGAGGCACTTTTTCTTGAAAGACAAAACTTAGGTTTTTTTTTATGGAAGTGGTTTTATTGCAAATGTGCTTAGCTATTTCTAGTGCTATGGTGGTAACGTCAATAAAGGTAATTGGTATCCTAACTTTTTACGGGGTAATGATATACCTATTAGTTAGATGGGAAAACAAGAAGAATACCCTTTTATAGGGTCTTTTTTAGAGGGACTTTTCATTATGGGGTATAGGACAAGATAGAAGGACCATATATAGGACGTAAATAAAATACCCTTTTCCATACCTCCTATTACTCGCACCTTCATATGGCCAACCCTAGGGCCTGTACAACTGCACTACGCGTAACTGCATACGGCATACAGCAAGACTACTTATCATAGGAGGTATGGACAAGGGTTAGGATATGATATGGCCACATACTCCAATCCGTGCATCTATCACCACAAAGATATTGACCATCACATACCATAGCACTCAATCCACGTACAATGTAGGAGACGACTTTAAATATAAAAAGAAAAAATGAAAAATTCAATGAAATCAAGGGTTTAAATGTACGATAATATCTAAAATCATACTTTCAATAATGTCCTCAAAAACGCCCTTGTTCCACTAACATGGCAGGAGAGAAGTTGATCCGGCATTATCAAGGCTGTTACAGCGTGGATTTATTGCCGTTGCGGAGTTTATTTCTGGATCTAGTTAAATACCCAAGAACTCACACGAAGCCTAACATATTATTTATTATAGTGTTTATAAAATAGAGGAGGGATTATGTTGTACACAGAATTACAATACCAATGGAATCAACCTCAACAAATAGAAAATGATGAAAGAATTATTATTGGAGGATTCGGGCCTGGCATGGGAATGGGATTCGGCCCTGGTATGGGATTTGGCCCTGGTATGGGATTCGGCCCTGGTATGGGATTCGGCCCTGGTATGGGATTCGGCCCTGGTATGGGATTCGGCCCTGGTATGGGATTCGGGCCTGGCATGGGATTCGGGCCTGGCATGGGATTCGGGCCTGGCATGGGATTCGGGCCTGGCATGGGATTCGGGCCTGGCATGGGATTCGGGCCTGGCATGGGATTCGGGCCTGGCACGGGATTCGGGCCTGGCATGGGATTCGGGCCTGGCATGGGATTCGGGCCTGGCATGGGATTCGGCCCCGGCATGGGATTTTGAGGATTTGGTTTTCCCGGCATAGGTATGGGTATTGAGAAAGTCAGCTAACATTAAATTAACGAATAATATCTAGATGATGCTGTCCAAAAGAAAACTTTTGGGTAGCGTTTTAATATTACCGCTGGAATTGAGTGCTCGGAAACAATCTTACATTTTCGCCATAGTGCATATGCCGTTTCATATGATCCTCGCACACATAACCAATGAATCTGAAAAAGAGAAAATCCTTCTAATGGGATTTTCTCTTTTTTCGTGAGTCTACATTTTTCCTGATCTAAAAATGGTATAAAGCATCAGTAAGAACATCAGGGTTGCAACGACAAATCCGATTTCAATAACTGGTATTTTCCAAAGAAGAAGAGTTTCCCCTCCTATTGCTGAGCCGATAATGAGGCCGACCATGATTATGCTAAAGGCGAGCAGGATAATACTGAAAGACAGCCGGTTCGAGATTTGATCAAGTTTATGTAAAAATACCTGAAGCTCGGGGATATTGATATCTAATCGCAATTTTCCTTTTTTAATAATACCGGTTACTTCTCTAATATCCTTCGGAAGTTCGGCCATGGCTTCTGCAGTCTCGACAAATTGATTCCAAGTGTTCTTGGCGATGTTCTTTGGATTATAGCGTTCTTTTAACAACCTTTCTCCAAAAGGTTCAGCAGCCTTCATAATACTGAAATGAGGATCTAATTCCTCGATAATGGCTTCCATGGTAAGCAGAGCCTTACCTAGCATCGTGAATTCGGGAGGGATTTGGACATGGTGCTGATTAGCAACTGTAAACAGGTCATTGACCGCTCCGCCTAAGCTAATCTGACTCAATGGGATGTCATAATATTTAATTCGCAATTCATCAATATCATATCTTAAAGCAATCATATCGGTTTCGTCTGTAAGAAGGCCCATATCGGAGAGTGTCTTAATCAGTCCATTGGTACTTCCGCGTTTTAGATTGATGACAAGTGATGCGAACTGAAATTTCATCTCATCCTCCAAACGCCCTACCATACCGAAATCCATGAGTGCGACGATATTCCCCGGCAATATGACGATATTCCCGGGATGCGGATCGCCGTGATAAAAGCCATCAATTAAAATTTGTTGAAGCATGGAATTCGCTAATCTTTCCGCTATTTTTCGACGATCATAGCCTTCATCATCAAGCTGCTTATAATGATTGATCTTAATGCCTTGAATAAAGTCCATGGTTAAGACTCTTTTTGTTGAAAATTCCCAATGAATCCTTGGTATCTTAATCCCTTGATTATTCATGAATTGTTTGGCTACTCTTTCCCCGTTTCGCCCCTCGGAGTTATAATCGAGTTCTGCCCGCAGTGATTTAGCGAATTCATCAATCATTTTTCTGATTTGGTATCTTCTCCCCCAAGAAATGCGTGCTTCTATCAGTCTTGCTAAATCATCGAGAATTTCCAAATCCGTTTCCACTGTCGGCAGAATATCAGGCCGCTGAACTTTGATTGCTACCACTTCCTGTGATGGAAGCCGTGCAACATGAACCTGCCCAATCGAAGCGGTTGCAAGAGGGAGTTCATGAAATTCGAGAAAAAGGTTCTCTAAAGAATCACCCAATTCATCTTCAACAATCTTTCTTACCTTATCAAATGGAAAAGGTGTGACTTGGTCCTGCAATTTTTCAAGTTCACGGACAATTTCTTCCGGAACGAAATCACGCCTTGTACTTGCAATCTGACCAAGCTTTATGAATGTAGGACCCAAGCTTTGTAAAATCGTATGCAGCCGCTCCCCAATTGAACGAAGGTTCAGGTTTTCATCGGGTTGAAGTTTCGAAGCGGATTTGCTTTCAGATAATCCCAAACGGTATATGAAATAACCAAAGCCATTTTTCAAAAAGGCATTAATGATCTCCTGGTAACGTTGTGCGTGTTTCAGTCGCTTGCCAAACATTCAAGTTCCTCCAGATCACGGTTGTATGTTTTGGTTTTTTTGCTCTAAAATTACTATCCGACGTTCTAATTCCCGAACTTCTTCTTTGGTTGCCAGATTCAGACCATTTAGTGCTTGATTGACCTTAGCTTTGACGGACTCATCCAGTTGTTTTTGGGCTTGCTCACCTTTTTCAACCCATTGTTTAATAAGATCTTTAGAGTCTTCTTTACTGATATCCCCTTTTTTTACAAGAGAGTCAACTGCTTTTTCAATTTGTTCCTTTGTAGCAGCGGCAGCACCTAAGCCTAAGGAAAACACATTTTTTAATAAGTCCATTTTTACATTCCTCCAATATAAGATTTTTTACACTGTAAGAAAGATAATAGTGGGTGCTCTTCACCCTAGTTAATCCATGATGTTTCTATTATCATACATCATTAAGAACTACTACTAAAATATAATGGTTTTTATTAATTGTTAATTGTTGATTTTTGATAATAAAGTAAAAGATTCGACAAATATTTTAGCAATGTGTTTGAAGAGAAGCTATTTGAAATTATGATAGGAGAAAAGTGAGGGGAAAACAATGAGTTTTACCAAAAAAACAGTGATTATAACAGGTGCTTCTAATGGAATAGGGAAAGGCGTCGCAAAAGGCTACGCAGAAAATGGTGCTTCGGTCGTTCTGGCAGATTTGGACGAGCAGGAGGGTGTACGGTTTGTGGAGGAACTCAAAAAGGAAGGGCATGAAGCGTTATTCGTAAAAACGGATGTTCGGAAGGAGGCTGACATCCTTCATTTGATGGACGTTACTCGAAAAACATATAAGACCATTGATATATTAATTAATAATGCAGGGAAAGTTTTATTCAAACCCCTATATGATCTGACGATTGAGGAATGGGACGATATGATGAATACGAATTTGCGAAGTGTTTTTCTTTGTTCCCGTGCGGCAGCAACATACATGCGAGATAATGAAATGGGAGGGGCAATCATCAATTTGGCATCAACAAGAGCAATTATGTCAGAGTCGGATTCGGAATCCTATGCCGCAACAAAAGGTGGAATTGTCGCTCTGACTCATGCACTCGCTGCTTCGTTCAGCAAAGAGAATATTACGGTTAATTCAATTTCACCGGGGTGGATTGAAACGGGGGATTATGAAGCACTTAGGGATAAGGATCATGAACAGCATTTTTCCAATCGTGTTGGCAAACCTGAAGATATTGCGAGGGCCTGTCTCTATTTGACGGCATCAGAAAATGATTTCGTTACCGGTGTTAACCTTATCGTAGATGGCGGGATGACAAGAAAAATGATATATGAAGAATAACTTTATTTCCTTCGATAGAGATATTGCAGTTCAGTTCCGAGCTCCCGATTGAGAAGCTTTTCCATTTCTTCAAGCTCTTTAGTGCCAACAGGGGCATCGGCAGCTGTCCATTGAATGGTATAAATAAAATAGTAATCTCTTATTTTTCGGAAAATAACAGGAGAGTTCGGAAATTGATCAAAAATTGCTTTGATATTATAGTGTCTCATGTAGTTCCACTTAACAAGCTGCATCTAGCTATCCATCCTTTTTCAAAGACCGACCTATGACTGTCAGAGTGGCAGCCATAGGTCTAGTTCTTATTTATCGTTGAATAAATTGAATAAACCTTTCGCCATACTGCCTTCGTCAGAAGATCCGCCATTTTGCGGCATAGCAGCAAATACACGGCTGGCAAGGCGGCTGAACGGCAATGATTGTACCCAGACGGTCCCTGGTCCTTTTAGTGTGGCGAAAAATAAACCTTCGCCTCCAAATAAAGCCGTTTTTACGCCTTTTACGAACTCGATATTATAATCCACACCGCTAGTCATAGCCACTAAACAGCCTGTATCAACACGTAATACCTCACCTGCAGCCAATTCCTTTTTATGAATCGTGCCACCAGCATGAACGAAGGTCATTCCGTCGCCTTCAAGTTTTTGCATGATGAAACCTTCACCGCCAAAAAAGCCGGTTCCTATTTTTCTCTGAAACTCAATTCCGACAGAAACACCTTTGGCTGCTGCTAAGAAAGCATCCTTTTGACAAATGATTTTTCCGCCGAGCTCACTCAAATCCATGGGAATGATTTTACCTGGATAGGGTGAAGCAAAGGAAACGCGTTTTTTATCATGCGCTTCGTTTGTAAAGGCGGTCATGAAAAGACTTTCTCCGGTAAGAAGTCTTTTACCAGCACCAAACAGCTTCCCCATCATTCCGCTATCACTGCTTGATGATCCATCACCAAAGATAGTTTCCATCTTGATTTGGTCTTCCATCATCATCAAACTTCCTGCTTCGGCGATTACCGTTTCTTGAGGATCTAATTCCACTTCTACAAACTGCATATCATCACCATGTAATTTGTAATCAATTTCATGATTGTTCATTTACTATTCCTCCATTCTTAACTATTTTTATTGTAAAAGATATTCTATAAATCTGCCAATATTTTTCAGTCTATAGCTGGGACTTTTCTATATCTTTTATTTTCAGGAATATATCGAGTAGAATGAAAATATTAAAACAGCATGACACTGAAGATGAAATAGATCTTTTTGTGTAGGAGGAGACAACGATGGAGACATATATATTATCATTGGACCAAGGAACAACAAGCTCTCGGGCCATTTTATTTAATAAAAAAGGTGAAGTTTTGCATATTACCCAAAAGGAATTCACCCAATATTTCCCGAATCCTGGGTGGGTAGAGCATAATGCCAATGAAATCTGGGGTTCTATTTTATCAGTCATCGCTTCTTGTCTATCGGAAATGAATGTAAAGCCGGAACAGATTGCAGGAATCGGTATAACGAATCAACGGGAAACGACGGTGGTTTGGGATAAGGAAACAGGGCAGCCTGTTTATAATGCAATCGTCTGGCAATCCCGACAGACCAGCGAAATCTGCGAGCAATTGAAGAAGGATGGTCACAGTGATTTATTTTTACAGAAAACGGGTTTGTTGATTGATGCTTATTTTTCCGGGACAAAGGTGAAATGGATTCTCGATCATGTAGACGGTGCTCGGGAAAAGGCGGAAGCCGGGGACTTATTGTTTGGAACGATTGATACGTGGCTGATATGGAAACTTTCAGGTGGCAAAGCCCATGTAACCGATTATTCGAATGCTTCGAGAACGTTGATGTATAACATTCATGATTTGAAGTGGGACGAAGAGCTTCTCGAAATTTTACAGGTGCCTCCTTCGATGCTGCCGGAAGTTCGGCCTTCTTCAGAGGTCTATGCGAAAACTGTCACACATCATTTCTTTGGACATGAAATTCCGATTGCTGGAGCAGCAGGAGATCAGCAAGCAGCATTGTTCGGGCAAGAATGCTTTGAAAAAGGAATGGCTAAGAATACATACGGCACCGGGTGCTTTATGCTAATGAATACAGGAGAACAGGCAGTGAAATCTGAACATGGTCTGTTGACTACGATTGCATGGGGCCTGAACGGGAAAGTCGAGTATGCATTAGAAGGCAGTATTTTTGTCGCAGGTTCGGCAATACAGTGGCTGAGGGACGGGTTAGAGATCTTGCAAGAATCAAAAGATAGTGAAATGTATGCAAAGCGAGTTACTTCAGCAGATGGGGTCTATGTAGTCCCTGCGTTTGTTGGACTTGGTACTCCTTATTGGGATAGTGATGTTCGGGGAGCGGTTTTCGGGTTAACAAGGGGCACATCGAAGGAGCATTTCGTCCGGGCAACATTGGAAGCATTAGCCTACCAGACAAAAGATGTCCTTAGCGCCATGGAGGTCGATTCAGGGATTAACTTAAAGGCATTGAGGGTCGATGGTGGTGTTGTCAAAAACGACTTCTTGATGGAATTTCAAAGCGGACTCTTAAATGTACCTGTCGAAAGACCGGTCATTAGTGAGACAACAGCGTTAGGGGCAGCATATTTAGCTGGACTCGCGGTCGGTTATTGGAGCAGTCAAGAGGAGATTTCTAAGCAATGGGTCGTCGATAAAACATTTGAGCCTGACATGGAAGAAACGGTACGAAAGGATTTATATAATGGTTGGAAAAAGGCAGTTCAGGCCGCAAGGGTTTTTAAATAGAATAAATAAGGGTATTAATATTAATAGATAGAAATACGATATAGAACGTCAAATTTATAAAAAGGGGTGGTTTTGTGATAGTTCAAGATTTCATGATCAGAGAAGTATATGTGGCCCGTCCGGATTTTACCTTAAAGGAAATTTTGCGAATTTTAATAGAAAATAAAGTTGGCGGGGTCCCGGTTGTTGATGAACAGGATAAGCTTTTAGGGATGGTTACGGATGGGGATATCTTACGTTATTTGGCACCTTCAGAGGATGCGATAATGGGATATTTTACGTATATTACGATTATTCCTGGTGAAGAACTGGATGAAAAGGTTACATCTAAGATGAATGACAAAGTCTCGCAGATCATCAAAAATAAGAAAATCACAAAGCTATCCCCAAAAGATCCGTTAGATGAATTAATAAAAGTCCTTTCAAAGCATCATTTCAAGAAAATACCCGTTGTAGACGAAAAAAATAAGGTTGTCGGCATTATCAGCAGAGGAGATGCGCTGCGGGCTCTTTATAAAGAATTTGTTCAAAATTTAGAATAATAGATTGAGGCATAAAGTAGAGGCCTGCTCTAAATGGAGCAGGCTTCTCAGTTTGTAGACAAAAGGGGTTCGGAATGTTTTAATTCCGGACCCTTTTGAAATTCCCTTTGAATTTTGCTCAATATTAAGGAATTGGGTCTCTACGAGCCCACTATGTTAGGCCATTTTTGGACCTTGCCATGTCCAATTGGCCATCTTCTTTAAATTCATGGCAGCGAAAGTAAGCATCGCCTGCATCGACAATTTTTTAAGTCCCCTTAAAGTAGTCCAACGCATACCACGCTTTTCTTTTGCATCTGCGAATACACGTTCAATCGTTTCCTTGCGTTTCGCATAGATAGGTTTTACATCTTGATGATGACGCAGGTGATCTGCTACTTCCATATTTTCTTGCCAGATATGGCGCGTCACCACTTTTTGATGGTCTTTGCTTTCTGTACACTGTGATGAAAATGAACATGTCTTACAAATGTGTTTGGGAGATTTGTACTCGCGATATCCCTCTTTATTTGTTGTTGAGTACTTTAAAATCTCGCCCGATGGGCAAAGGTAACAGTCAAAATGTTCATCGTAAACATACTCATGTTTGCGGAAGAATCCTTCTTTTGTTCGAGGCCGTGTATAGGGTAAGGCCGGTGTGATTTCTTTGTCAAAGAGGTAGCTTGTTATGGCTGGTGTTTTATAAGCTGCATCTGCGGCAACGGCTTCAGGCTTTCCAACTTTCTCAATCACTTGTTCAACCAGTGGCTCTAACATATGGCTATCATGCGTATTTCCAGGTGTTACAATCGCCCCTAGCACAAAACCGCTGCGGTCTACAGCCGTGTGAAATGAATAGGCAAACTGTTTTGTCCGTTCATCTTTCACATAGTAACCACTCTCAGGGTCTGTTGTACTTTCTTTAATCTCTTTGGTTTCTTCCTTATCAAATTTATCTGGTGGAAAAGGTTTCTTTCAATGGTTCTCACGATCTTGATTTATTTCTTCTTGAAGGCGTTCTTAATACGCTCGTGTTTCCTTGCGAACGACTTTCTTTGCGAACTTTCGCTTATTTGCACTAGCTTTCACATGAGTGGAATCAACGAATACATGCTCTGCACTTATTAACTTTCTTTCGGAAGCTGTCATTAAGATGCGATAGAAAATGTGTTCAAACAGGTCAGTATCTTTAAAGCGTCGCTCATAATTTTTCCCGAACGTTGAGAAGTGAGGCACTTTATCGTGGAAACCTTAACCTAAGAACCAACGGTAAGCCATATTTGTTTCAACTTCTTCAATTGTTTTACGCATGGAGCGAATACCGAAGGTATATTGAATGAATGCAAGTTTAACCAAAATAACTGGATCAATACTTGGGCGCCCTATCTCTGAATACATATCTTTCACCAAGTCATAAATGAAAGTGAAGTCAATGGCCGCCTCAATTTTACGAATGAAATGGTTCGCTGGCACCAGTTGATCCAAAGTAATCATTTCAAGTTGATCTCGCTGAATAGAATTATGTTTCGAAAGCATCGTCATCACCTCAAGTTTTAATACTCCTATTTTAAACCAAAAAAGATTGTAGGCAAAAGCGGTTATATCTAATTGTTAAAACAGAGTTGATTGGAACGGAAGGTGCGAGACTCCTGCGGGAAAAGCGCGTCCAAGGGAGACCCCCAGGCGCAAAGGCGCCGAGGAGGCTCCCGGACCGCCCGCGGAAAGCGAGTGCCTGGAGTGGAAATCAACGTTCAAATTGTACAAGCCATAAAAAAACTGTAGACAAAGTCGACAGCTGTTTTTTATAAAAAGTTTAGCAACAATATATTGTGTCCTTCTTTCAAATTTACAACTAAATATGCTAATTAAAAGATAAAAAAAACCCTTTTTCTCCAACAACTCTTTGGGAATAGAGGTTTAACGTATAAGCAAAAAGGAGGGGAAGAATGAAAAAAAATACTAAACTAGCTGCCTTCTATCAATTTTATAATTTAGAAAAAGCACTAACCTTTTAGGTCAGTACTTTTTTGCGTTTGTGATGGCTATTCATTTAATGTTATCTATACCAGTATCCTGAATAAACAGTACCATTTTTTATTTCTGAATAAGACGAATCATAATAATAAGTTACCTTTATTCTAGTTTTAGCATTTTTTTTCAATACATTTGTAAATGTTCTACTTGAAGGGCTGAACCAATCTATGTAACCAGTCCGAGTTCCAATTGTTTGATAGCTTCCATTTACATTTCTTTGCAAATCCATTTTCCAATAAGTCTTACCATAAGTCTGAAATCCAGATCCGTATATTTCTCCAATAACATTGTCACCTGAATCTTTCCCACATACTTTAAAAGTTCTATTAAGTTCTGAACCTGAAGAAGTATCATTACAACCTGATGCTGCTGATGCGCTTGATGTAAATGTAAATAGTCCAGTAATCCCTATTACTGAGATCAACTTGACAATATACATTTTTTTGATGAATTATTTCATTTTTTAACACCCCTTGAATAATTTTCCAATACCAGAACCATAGTATCATAAGTTAGAAAATATTACATGTAATTTAATAAAAAATAGTTCGTTTGCACTAGAAAAGATGTTACATGAGTGGCCTCGACCTTATATAATTCTTATCGAAATATATAAACGTATATTAGTAATCTGATTTCTGTACTATAAAATTCTTTTATTAATTTTAAGAAGGTGATCACAATAAAGTTTGCTTACTATTCATCTAAATCGGACATTCAGAAGTTTTATCAGCTTAGACGAGGCAGTAGCCATCATAGTAAACTTGAATCCACCCCTAAGAGAAAAGAAGAATTAAGTTTTAAAGATTGGGAAGATATAATGGGCAAGAATCGTGATAAAGTAATGCGGTATATAGCGATTGTAAGCAATTTAGAAAGCTTCAAATTGCAATTAACAAAGGCGGCGTGATGGCAACAACTATAAATGCAAATCAGGAATTCACTAAAGCAAATCCTGCCATAAATGAATTAAATAAGCTCACAAAAACATTAATCGCTCTTGAAAAATCTATTAAATTTGAAACTTTTAATGTATCAGTTATAACCAAAGATGATGAGAAGGATAATGACGGACCAGAAGTCAGTGATTTATACTGATACATCAAAAATATGTAGATGCATATATTGAGGCGTGGCGAAAGGGTCAGGTTATATTTAATCAAGAGCGAATTGATTTAATAAGACAATTAGAAACCGAAGTTCTTGTTCGTGACAATATATATTTCGATGAAAAGCAAATTGAGCAATGTATAAACTATATTGAGAAATGGTACTTCAAATTAGAGGTCTTTCAAAAGTTTATTATTGCTTTTTTGTTTCTTAAATATAAAAAGCGCGACAAATTATTTTATAAGGACATTGTGATTGTCATAGCACGTGGTAATGGCAAGAACGGGTTGATTTCTGGATTGGCCGATTATTTTATTAGTCCTGGACATGGAATCGAAGGATATAACGTTGATGTTGTCGCCAATAGTGAAGATCAAGCACAAACATCAGTAAAAGAAGTTTATAACATGAAGGAAAAGAATAAGAACTTCATGAAAAACTTTCTTTCTTAGACTAAGACAAGGATTGCTGGAAAATCTACTCTAGCTGAGTTTATGTTTCGTAGTTACGATAATCAAGTTGTTACAAAAATATGGAAATAGGTTAAAAAATGCAAAGTACTAACATTAAGAAAATTATTAAAACATCACTGGCATCTTTGCTTATCACTTCATTTACTTTACCAAGTATATCAATGGCATCAGAGGAAGGGTCCAATGTAATTCCTTCTGAAACAATGATTTCAAACCCTTGGGATGACTCTTCAAATGTACAATATATAACTGAAGAACCTATACTACTAGATTCTGAGGATTTAGTTTATGGAGAAGACGCAAGTTAAAACAAAGTTGATTGGAACGGAAGGTGCGAGACTCCTGCGGGAAAAGCGCGTCCAAGGGAGACCCCACAGGCGCAAAGGCGCCGAGGAGGCTCCCGGACCGCCCGCGGAAAGCGAGTGCCTGGAGTGGAAATCAACGTTCGAATTTTTAAAACCCTTAAAAAAACTGTAGACAAACTCGATTTTCATCGAGTTTGTCTACAGTCTGAGAGGCCTGCTCGTAATGGAGCAGGCCTCTTTGTGTGCTGTATCTCTAATTAATAAATAAGGAAAATATCGCGGAGTATTCTCAATTTCCTAGTCTTTATCAGATTCACCTTGTAATCTTTTTTCTTTTAACTTAAAATAGGCGTCCATTACGTCTCGGCCGATTCGTTTGTTAATATCGTCAGAAGGTTTGCCTTGATACACCCATGGCACGACGACAGAGAAAGCCACTTCTGGGTTATTGTGAGGTGCATAACCTGCAAGTGTTAGATTGATAGTCGGGACTGGTTCACTATATTGATTTCTTCGCGGTCCATCATAAAAGGCTTCGGCTGTCCCCGTTTTCGCTGCCGCACGGTAGGATTTTCCGCCGAAATATTTATACGCTGTTCCGCCCGGTTCCTGTGCAACCTGTCTAAATCCTTCCTGGACACGTTGAATCCAAATGTCTTTACCACCTAAATCGTTTAACACTTTTGGGCCCATTGATTTAAAAACGCTACCTAATTCTTTGTGTTCGTTGGATGGATTTCTGATTTCTTTGACCATATGAGGCTCTAGCCTTTTTCCACCGTTTGCAATCGTCGATGCGTACTGTGCCAATTGCATAGGAGTGTATGTATCATACTGTCCAATCGATAAATCCAGCAGCAATCCGTCTGTTGACATATCGACTCCTTTAAATCCGACTGATTCATTTGGCAGGTCGATGCCTGTACGGACACCCAATCCGAATTGGGCAAAATGATTCCGCATGATGGCATAGGCTTCCCGGTTGATTCCTAGAGGTCGATTTGGAACATAATGCCCTCCGCCAATTTTGATTGCCGTCATGAACATAAAGACATTCGACGATTTTTTTAACGCGGTGACATCCGTTACATACCCTAATGTGCTATAAGAGGATTTCTCAATGTTCCCTCCTAAATAAAGTGTTTGGTCGTAAACCGCTGACCCCGGTGAGATGGCTCCTGTTTGAAAACCTGTGTAGACTGTAGCCCCTTTAACCGATGAGCCCATCGTATAGGAGGTTGTAATGTTTCCAAGAGCAAAATCGTTCATTTCAGTTAAACCGGTTTTACTGTTGCGTGCATATTGTTTACCGGCCATCGTTAATACTTCACCCGTATTTGGGTCCATTAAAACGACGAAAGCGCGATCTAAAAGATAGGTATTTCCTCTAGCTTTCGTTCGGCGTAATTCTCTTTCAATGATGTCTTCTACTGTTTGTTGCAGTTCCATATCAATTGTAAGTACTAAGTCTTTTCCGCTTTGCCCTTCAGTGAGGGTACTCGTTTTGATGACTTCCCCTTTGCTCAGTACATTTTCAACCCGCGTCTTTTGGCCGCGCAGGACATCTTCATATTGTTTTTCGATATAACTTTTTCCGACTCGATCATTCCTGGTATAGTCGCGTGCTAGATAATAGTCAATATTTTCACTGGGAATTCCTTCTTCTGAAGAAGAGACTTTGCCCAGAACCGAGCGCAGGGTCTCATCATACTTATAGGTCCTTTCCCAATCCGTCGTTACGTCAACGCCTGGCATTTCATCCAAATGCTCACTAACCCTGGCGTATTCTTTTGTAGTGACATCTTTATTCTTCACGATGGATGGAGTGAGGGCATAGCCACTATTGAATTCCCTGAATATGGCTATCACTTCCAATTCATCCTTCGTGAATTCCTTGATATTCTCATCGGTTACCCGTTCCATTTGAAGTTTGTATAAATCTTTTTGCTCAAGTTTCTTTTCGACTACTTTCTTCCTCTCGGCCTTGGTAATCAAGGCTTCGGCTTCTTTCGGATGTTTTAAAATCCAAAAATCCTTTTTATCCGGCAGGGTTACCTTTTTCGTATCTTTTTCTATCATGGTAGCAAGGACCTTTGCCGTCTTCACCATATCTGCTGTTTTTGTATTCGGGTATTTCGTATAAGTGATGGCATTACGTGGCTCATTATCAACGACTGGATTCAAGTTGCGGTCATACATCTTGCCACGAGGAACGGGGGTATTAGCCACATCATTTTCCGTTCGATCGACCTTACGGAGATAATCATCACCATACACAATTTGGACAATTCCGAGTCTTATTATCAAGGTTGAAAATAAAATGAATATTAAAAAGAACATAAAGTTCAGTCGGAAAGGAATTTGGGTTTTTTTCTTTTTTTCTTTAGCCATTTTCATCATTCCTTTCTAGTAAAAGTAAAATATAAGAAAATTCCTATCTCTAATGATATATAAAATTAACTATTTTTTCTACGCTTATCCGTAAAATTATCTATATTACCAAAAAAATGTTAAAGATATTAAAAATCCCTTGTATTCTAACAATTGGAAGTATTTGAATATATTAAATCATCTATCAATAATGGGTATAAAGAGCAGATTTAATGAAAAAAGAGGATGAATATAAAAAGGAATGAAAAGGAATTTGACTGTCGGGCGAACAGCCTAAAATGCGGTGAAGAGAAAGATAGAAAAAACGTATGCTCTCTATAAAAAGTATGGTTGTTCATGTAATCCGGAAGTTCGAATGAAAAGGGAGGCGGAGAAAAAAAGATTAGAAGAGGAGAAAATATATACTGTCTCTGGAACCGGTTAGTTCGTCAGGGTATTTGGAACGGGTAGATTGCCGCTGTTAATAGACTATAAAGAACTAGGATATTAACCGCGTTTTCAGTGCTTACCACCATCGAGATGTTCTTTCTTTGGAATCGAGCGAATTCATAGAATATGGAGAATCATTTTATCATTTCCCGTTAGAAGACTCCCTCTTCAAGCGTGTGAAGGGCGAGATGAATGGCGGTTGGCATAAGCCAAAGTGATCTTTTGACAAACGTACGTTCCATGGTTAATAATAACTATAAGGGGGTGAAACCAATGGTCGTAAACAAAGCTTATAAATTTCGAATCTATCCAACTAAAGAACAACTAGTTCTAATC
>NZ_JBNNTG010000056.1:0-20988 GCF_050278525.1 Peribacillus sp. NPDC096540
ATCAGGTAGGTTATTTGGCATGCATATTTTTAGTATAGCATGAAATATTTTAAGTTTTTATTGAAAAATGTTGACAAACTATTAGCTGGTTTAGTGCCATAAGAAAAAGGCTGCTTCAGCAACCTTCCTAATTGAAGTAAAGCACCTGTTAGTGAAAACGCAAGCGATACTGTACATCTTATACGAGTTGTGCGGTAATATTAAAATTCTTCTCCAGTTTGTTAGAAGAACATATTAGCTGTTTAATTCTTTAGTTAGTTTCTCAATCGCAAATAAAACTTCTTTAACATTTTCTTCACTGTTCAAATTATTCCTCGAATGTAGAAGAACAGGTCTTACGGATTCAACTGAACGTCCAAATTTGTCCATCCATTCATATCGTGGAACCATCCAAGTGTGAAAATGATGTGATGTATCTTCGTTATAAAAATAATAAACAAATTCTATACCTAATACTGCTCTCTGAGCCTGCCTGATTTTCGTTAAGATATATATATAATCTAATCTTTCTTCTTCATTTAACTCATCAAAACACTTTATATGACGTTTTGAAGCTAAAATGATTAGCCCTTTTATTGGGTATGCTACATCCTGATGAGCGTGAAAATATTCCGTTTCAATTACGACTCCACCATCAGGTTCGATCAAACCACTTGTTAATGCACAACTCAAACATTCAACTTCGACACTTTTACCATTTGATAATGTAATTTTCCTCAGAGTTATCCCCCCTAAGTTTCAGGGATATTATACCATTACTAGTTTTTTAAAACATTAAGATATGCCCTTTTAGCCGTACAGTTTATGTCTTATACGACATACCTTATGCAAATAACCTGCCCCATTAGTTCATGGAGTTCATTTTTTATCTTGAATGGTTTTGTGTGAAAATCCAGTTAAAACAGTGGTAAAAGGGGTTATCTTTAGAGTTATAGTCTCAAGCCCTATATCGTATCGTATGGTTTTTTTCTGTTTCCACTTCCAATTTCATTATAAAATGGAACTTTTATTTTCCAATTCTTTTTATTTCCATTACTCTTGCGCTACACAAGTGGAAATCTAGGTATTCTCCATAATAACCTACAATTGCATCGTTTATATCTCTTGATACTAACGTTAAAGGCGTTTCTTTAATATATCCTCTTTCAGGTTGGTACGCTTGTCCCTTCAGAAAGAGGTTTCAATAAGAAATTTCCTCGGTGATTATTCTCAAGCTACAAAAGATTTTTTTGATCTTAAACATACAACACTTTTAGAACAGATTCATATATTGAAAAATCAAACGAAGTAATAACTTGTGTAATTACATCAACAAACCACCTATGAATCAAGGGAGATTCTCTCACCTATAGGGCAACTATCAGGCCCTGTTCAACACGGATTATGGACTGAAAAGTGTTGGTAAATACAGCACTAACTTAGTGTCTAAATGTAAATGGGGAACCACGAAAGTTTTATTTTTAAAAATGGATCTTTCCGAACATTTCGGTGTGTAAAACAGGAAACAGTATACATTGCGGGTAAAGAAGGCTTTGAGTTAATTAATTGAATGCCCTCAGGGAATTTGGGATCAAAACAGCCGTTTGGTTTACGGATGACCCTTAGTATACCGATATTACAGCAAAGATAGCCCCTTATTATCAATCCGGTTTCATCCAAGGGTTAAGCTGCGTATCTTATTATTAATTTTAGGTTCTCCTCAAGTTATAATTTACCTCTCGCAGCCTATCCGAAATATTTATACTTACAAAAGGAATACTCGATTTCATATACGTTTGTTTTATGGGAGCGGGTTAGAATAAAAGAAATTGAGATGATGGTTTTGTAATGGGCATTTTACGATACTATATTTGTAATGGATTGAGCACCGGAATTGCCCAGTATTTCATAGGAATGGCCCATGGTCGGACACATACTATTTGTATATGATCTTGTGCGCTTTATTAAACAGGAAAATATTGTGGAACTAGGTGCACATTATGGCACGTCTTTTTCAAGTTTATTGTCATCTATAAGAGATGCGCAGGTTCCACCCTCTTGTTATGCTGTGACATTCGAAGGAAGACTCTCACTCTAGATACTAAGGAGAGCATGTATAACAGCAGTAAAGGCTGTTAATTCCAGAGAATTTCCGAATATAGGAATACTGCTTAAAAGGCAGACGTATCCATATAATATTTCCGCCTGCATTGCGGCAACTATATTTCTGCAAATGTTGTCATACGGAAAGGTAATTTCACGAGGCAATTTTTCCGCCTTTGAATACAAAGCTTCTAATCATCTTAAGGAAGGTAAAAATGCAAGAGACAATTGAATTTAATTGAAGGGAATGCTATTGCCAAATTCTGATTCGAAAAAAAAGAGGTACCACTTATAAATTTTAGAACCTACCTTCTAATGTTTTTAAAGGAGCGATGATTTTGAAACCTATAGCTTTCTATTTGCCTCAATTTCATGAGACCGACGAAAATAATCGTTGGTGGGGAAAAGGATTTACCGAATGGACCAATACCAGAAAAGCAAAGCCTCTATTTTCCGGACATTATCAGCCGAAAGAGCCGTACCAAGACTATTACTATAATTTGACAGACGAATCTGCAAGGGAATGGCAAGCACAAATTGCAAGAAAATATGGCATCTACGGATTTTGTTATTATCATTACTGGTTTAAGGGAAAAAGGTTTCTTCATAAACCATTTGATGCAGTTCTTCAAAAAGGAGAGCCCGATTTCCCCTTCTGTCTTTCCTGGGCAAACGACCCGTGGACAAGAACATGGACCGGTTCAAATCATGAGGTTTTGGAAGATCAAGATTACGGAGAAAAAGTAGATTGGAAAGAACATTTCGAATTTCTCCTAACAGCATTTAAAGATAAAAGGTATATCAGAGTAGAAAACAAACCTTTATTTCTTATTTATCGTCCTAGCGATATTCCCAAATGCGAGGAGATGCTGGAGTATTGGCAAAAATTAGCTGTCGAAAATGAGCTTGATGGAATCTATTTTGTCCAAACTTTAAACAGATTTAACAACCCTCAACTTAAAGGATTCGATGCTCGTTTTGAGTTTGAGCCTGGGTACACAATGTATTTAACAAATGGTATCCATTGTGGAAAAGCTGTTGATGGTTTTAAGCAAAAATTTGAACTAGTGAATTACGATAAATACTGGTCCAGTATACTAGAAAGAAAGGCTGACAAGGATAGTGCTAAAACTTATTTAGGAGCTTTCATCGATTGGGATAACTCCGCCCGGGTTGGTGGAAACTCACCTCTTATCTTCACTGGCGCGTCTCCCGAAAAATTTTCCTTTTATCTAACACAACAAATAAAAAGATCTCTAGAAATAAACAGTGAATTTTTGTTTATTAATGCCTGGAATGAATGGGGCGAAGGAACATATTTAGAACCGGATAAAAAATACGGATTACAATATTTGGAGTCGGTAAAAAAAGCATTAGAAAATAATGGGTTTTAGAGAGGTGACCTAAAATTACTGAACATCAGTTTCAAATTAGCCAATTGCATCAGTTCATTGATTCGGTCAGTGGGTGGTTGACAACTGCAGAGCAAACTGCACTACTACATTTGCCAGCTCTCGTTGATCATTTAGATGGGGAAATTGTTGAGATTGGTTCCTTTAAAGGGAAAAGTACTGTTGCATTAGGTCTCGGGAGCAAGTGGATAAGTGAAAAGAAACGAACAATTTTTGCCATTGATCCTTTTATTACCAATGGATATTATGCAGATTATTTTAACGTATTTCAGAATAATATTCTAAATTTCCGTCTTGCAAACTATGTATCACCAATAAAAAATTTCAGCCATGAAGCAATACAAGATTGTCCTGAGAGCATATCTGCCCTTTTCGTAGATGGAGACCATAGTTATTTAGGCGTAAAAAGAGATATAGAGTTATATGCTCCAAGAGTTGTCCGCGGAGGATTTATAGCGTTTCATGACTACACTGTTTATCCTGATGTTAGAAAAGCTGTTGATGAACTATGTGAGAGTAAAGAGTATGTACTTGTTTGTGATTACGATAGTTTGCGCCTCATACGTAAATTGAAATAAGAAGTAAAAATTAATTCATATTAGGTTACCTAACCCGATTAAAGGGTAGTCTAAAAAAATCCTAATCGTTATGTAGCTACTAGGCAAATTGTTTGCAGTGGTAATGCACTAACATATTTAAGCGGCATAAATTAACTCCTTGTGATATATAATTGTACAATTTTTATCGCATCCTTTGTTTTGTAAGGTTGTTAGATAAAACCGAATTATTGGATATTCACCAACGATTCTTTTTTTTAATCTCTGTTAAGGGGACCATAATGATGAAAGGCAAGAACGCGGCATCAACAGAGGATAATGAAATACATCTTCTTCAGTTTTTCGTTTCTTTATTTTCTTTTGGCGTTGTTGGTTCATTTCCCATATTTCCACTATCTATTTTGTCCCCATGGGGCCCTCTATAGCTTCCCTTCACCCGACTTCTCACCGGATACTCATTATCGACAAATAAAGAAAAGAGGTTGGGTACTGATATTATTCCTTTACAGTGTAAAAAGGCTACAGATTATCTGTAGCCTTTTTACACTCATACTTGGAGGAGATTTTGCAATATCTGAAAAAAAATAACAGCTGCTCTTACGAGTTAAAAATACAAGCAGTTTAAAGGTATTTAAATGGTGAAGGAAGTTATGTAAAAGTTGCCCAAAATTATGATAGAAAATTGGGTAGAGAAATATCGTGAAACTGGAAGTGTAGATGCTTTGAAAAACACGGCTTCACCATGGGCTGGTGTAAGTCCCGGAAATGATGAAAGTGCTGGTAAAAAAACGAGTAAAACCACACAAGGAGACAAAGCATTAAAAACGATGGCCAGTTCCGATCTTCAGCTAACGCACCCGTTAGTTGAAGAAAAGCTTTATATTATTATGATTTAAAATCAACAGTAGAAAATTTCCTTTTGTTTGCCTGTACTAAAGTAAAAGATAATATAGCAGAAATAAAGATAAGGATTGAACCGAATATATATACAGCTCGTACTCCAACAAAGTCAGCAATGAAACCCATTAGAAAAATGGATAAACCTGTAACAGTTGATAGCAGGATGCCTTGGAATGCAAATACCTTTGGTAAATGTAGAGTTTGAATATTTATTTGAAATGCAGTTTGTTGAGCCACATCTCTAATTTGGTATGCTGGACCCATTGCAACACAAAGCAGAAGGGCCAGTATTGGAATACTCGTCAGCCCATAAATTAACGTAAAAATACTAAATAATAACGAACCAACTGCCATACTAAATATCAAATGCTTCTGAATTGTTTTAGCTAAAAATAAAGTGATTATACCACCAATAATAGAACCAATATAATAACTTGCATTAATAAAACCCCACCATTGCTCCCCTTGGTTTAAGGCTTCTTTTACATACACTAATGTTATTGCTCCAATCCAAATGGAACCTGCCATTCCCTCAATAACATCCATTAAAGTAACCATTCTAAGAGTTAGATTAGACCATAAGATACCCCAGCCTTCTTTCATTAGTGCCCATTTGGATTGCTTTTCCGTTTGAACTTCAACTATATCAATTAAATATTGTGAAGTAATATATAAACATAATACGGAAACCCAAAGCAACACTGCATTAAAAGCCAAAGTTGGATTATGCCCCCAATTTATTACGGCAAAACCAGTAAAGCTATACCCAGCTATTTGAACAGATTGAGTTGTGATGGATATAGAACTATTTGCTTTCACAAGATTTTCTTTCGGTACAATTTTAGGTGTTACAGAATTAAGTAACGGGTTTCCCCATCCTTCCATAAAAGATATTACTAAAATTATAAATAACAGAACATAAATATGAGTAGTTATAGGCAAGAAACCAAAGAGTAAGAGAGTAAGTATTATTGCCTTTAAACCCTGAAGACTCACCATTAATTTAGAAAAAGTGAACTTTTTATATATTAATGGTGATGTTAGACCAGCGATTATATTAGCCAAGGCTTTGAATAAAGGAAATAATGAAGCAATTAATGCAGAATCAGTTTTTTGATATATAAATGTGGTAATAACCATAATGTAAATGACATCAGCTAAGGCTATGCTTGTCTTAGCAAACCAGAAACTATAAAACGGTATTCTTTTCATAATATCTCCCAATGATAAAAAGTTTTTATTAATTAATTATAATGTTCTTAATTATTAATAACTGAAAAAACGCTCTTTAAGTCAATATTATTTTTATGGTTTAATGCCACAACTGTCCCGATAGTATGAAATAAAGAAAAAGCTGCCTTAAAGACTGCTCCTATCTTAAGCTAACGCACCTGTTAGTTTATGTACATTTCTTCACTATTTTTTCAGCGATATTAACATAAATATCCATTAAAAAATCACCACACCTCTAAGAACTAGAAGTGTGGTGAGATGAATTCAATCAAACTTTACATAATCCCCTTCTTTGATTTGATTCTTTTCAAACCATCCAAGATTCACTTCAATTGCATAATGATAAGAAAGATCTGGATCATAGGTAGGACATTTATCCTTTTTACAAGGCTCCATATCAAGTATTTTTAGAATTTCCCCATCTGAATCAAGAAAAGCAATAGATAAAGGAATTAATGTGTTTTTCATCCAAAAGCCACCATATATTTTTTCTGAAAACACAAATAACATCCCCTCATTTTCGGGTAATTTCCCAACAAACATTAAGCCCTTTTCTATTTTTATTTGAGTATCTGCAACTTGAACGGTTAATCTAGTTTCCCTGTTACCACTGAGTATTTTTATCATTTTTGTTTTTATTCTATTTTTCATGTTTGCTCACCCTCGAGTATTATTATAAGCAGGAAAGAAAATTGATGTCTTTTTAAAGAAGTTCATGAGATTGAAATTTCCTTTTTTCGAAAAAACGTCTTTTCCCCTAATAATAAAAAGGAAGAAAGTTTGAGATAAAACGAAAACAAGAAGAAAAAAATAACTAGGCAAGCTCCTTTTCACTTCTAATACTTATTCTATGGTTTTAAATTTAATACTTTGTTTTCAATAATCACAGCAACAATATATAAAAAGATTTGTTCAACTGAACTGCCCCTTTAGTTCAAAAAGAAGGAAGAATCCCCTTACTTCATATCCAGCAAATTTTGTAAACAAAAAGAGCGTTAACCCTTTTGGTTAACGCTCTAAAATCGATTTAAAATACATTAATAGCTAATACATGAACCTATACGACTATGCCAAGTGTAAATTTCAATATCAATCTTCATTCTCTTCTTCTTCATATAAATCGTGTTCACCAATATAAATAGGGCCGTTTGCATGATTAATTCTGATTGGCCATTCATACAGAACGGATAAACGGCTGGATACATCTCTCCCAAATTTACTCGAATCGGTTTCAAAATCTTGAAACTCTTTTAATAGTTCTTTATAAGACGCACTGTCAAATTGTACATTCATTTCCTGCAACCTCATGAAAGCCATATGTCTAATTTCAAGCTCTGCTGCCTTTTCCATTTCTTCTTCAGTTGCCACTCAGAATTCATTAAGGAATGATTCAATACTCAACTTTATTTAGCCATTGACCATCAGGTTTATCATTTATCTCAAATTAATTGACACCAAGCTCTTTTAATACTGCCGTTTCTCTAGCAGCACCACATGCGAATGCAAGTACAAAGAAACTCTTCTTTCTTTTTATTACGATGCCCCCTGTAACATTTTAAAAAGTCGGCTCATCTATTTATGAATATTTTCATTTGTGGTTATTAAGAATGCTGGCAAATCCTACTGAACCTCATTACATAACCGACCGATATCCTCGACTTCAACAACGACCTCATCCCCCGACTTGATCGGGCAGCTGCCAGATGGTGAACCCGTGGCCAAAATGTCACCTGGCTCAAGTGTCATTACCTGCGAAAGCCAGCTGATTAGATACGGAATGCTTAGAGACATTTCATTGGTATTCCCGTCTTGTACAACGCGGCCGTTTAAAGTGGTCACAATCCGCAAATTTGTAGGATCTACCCCGGTAACGATGCACGGCCCCAAAGGTCCGAACGTATCAAATCCTTTGCCCCGCGTAAACTGTGGATCTTTTTTTGTAAGATCTCTTGCTGTGACGTCATTAAATATCGTACAACCAAACACATAATCAAGCGCATCTTCTTCTTTAATGTTTTTTCCGCGCTTTCCAATTACCAAGGCTACTTCCCCTTCAAGTTCTACTTGGTTGGATAGATCGTTTGGAGGAAGGATAATTTTCTCCTTGTCTGGAATAAGCGCAGATAATGGCTTTAAAAATAGAAATGGTTCTACAAGGTTTGCCTCTCCCCCTGTTTCCTTCGCATGACCTGCATATGTCCAGCCGAAATTAACCACTTTCGAGGGTTTTACAGGTTCCAAAATTTTCACGTCACTATATTTCAGCTCTACCCCGTCATACTTTATTTCCTTGTTGACAAGTTCAGCAAAACTGCTAGACAGTTGTAATATCATCTCATCCTCAACAATACCGTAATGTATCTTGCCCTGTTGATTCTGATAGCGAACTATTTTTTGTGTTTTTTGTAGCACATGCATTATGAATAAACTCCTTTGATGTAAGGTATACTGACCTCAGATAATATAAAACTCGGGTCTCCACATAATCGCAAACGAAGACATCCAACTCCATTATAACCGAAAAGCTCAATGAAATAGAAGTTTAGCTTCCACATACAATTAACTCCCCTTTAGCATTCCCGAAGAGCATTAAGGAAAATCAAAATCAAGGATTCATTTCGGTTTATCATTTTTATAAACGATTAAACTTTATTTAAACCGATATATGTTTTTTATAAACGGTACGACTCTATTTTAAAACTACACTAAATGAATTTAATATCACTGTGGAGCGATTAGTGTCTTTGTCTGGAAAAGGTATGTTTTCACTTTCAGTTAGTTTGCGACTAGCCTTTATTTATAACATTTTGAGAATATTTAGAGTATCAAAATATATTTCAGGCGGGAGCACTACAGACTTATCATAACGGAAAAACACCTTTCTGTCATTCTGTACGTGTCGCTTCGGCATTAAATGGACCGATAACCACGATCTGTACGGCTAACGCCTACATTTTGTAGGTTCTTGTTCCCTTTACGGTTTCACCGCCATACCGAACGAGCCGAAAAGTGAACTTGTTTTTTATTTCTTTATCTGTAGTTTATTTAACTCTACGGTTTGTAATGTTGATTCTACTTTCTTTAGAATTTGCTCTTATCTCTCCTGATGGAAAAGAGTTTATTATGGGAACACTGATCCCTTATTTCTTCTTTTTAACTATTTATTGGATAGCTTCATTCTTATATTTCAGAAATACAAAAATTCCACTAATTATAAGTCTTGTCATATTTATTGTCCTTGTCATTTCTATTTTACCTAGACTTTACATTGCCCAAGAGTATCATATAATAGAAGATCGAAATTTAAAGGATGACTACGCAGTAAGCTATCATACTTACAAAATCATTGGAGAAAAATACAGAGGAAATTCAGTTCAAGTATATAAAAAAGTCTTCCCTTTTACTTATAAACCTCAATCCGAATATAAAGACAGGACAGATCAAGCTGGCGATATTATGATGGAATTATATCGTAAAAATTACAAAATAAAAGATGGGAATACTTTGACTATTGGAGATTTCGAAATCCCATTAAAATAAAAAAGACACCATATTTAATATGGTTCCAGACTGTCGACAAAGTCGACAGCTGTTTTTTTGTATAAAGTTTAGCAACAATATATTGTTTCCTTCTTTCAAATTCACAACTAAATGTGCTAATTAAAAGATGCAAAAACCCAATAGGAAGAGCTTCTTTTTCCACCTTGATAAAGGAATAAATAGAAAGGGCATGTTTTGAAAAAAGATTAATCAAAACATGCCCTTATACTATTTAATTGGATTATTCTTTTATAAAAAAGATTGATCATTTTTGTGTTCCTTAATCAACTAACGCACCTGTTAACTTAAGTACATTCTTTCAAAATTTTGTTTTTATAATAAAGGCTATGTTTAAGAATAATGTTGATTATTTTAAAGTTTTAAAGGAAGTCCGTTATGTGCTTCCTTAATGAATATTTTAAAAGATGGGGGATCACCACTTGAATATCAAATTTGTACCGTACCTATCTAAAAATAACGTCTCACTCTATTCATATATTTTATATACTCTTCCCCAAATTTCTTGATACACCATCTTTCTTCTGAAAGAATAATCCAGTGCGCTGATATTTGGAAAACTATTAATAACCCAAGCAATATCCATGAATGTGTAAGCAATACACAACCCAAGAAGTAAATGAAATATGCAATGTACATAGGATTGCGGGATATTCGATATAACCCGTTTACATTTATCCCATTCATTTTAGGTTTAGCATAATTTACTATAGATACCGCATATAAAACAATTCCTGAAATATAGATTATTAGGCCGATATAAAACCAAACTGAGTCTGTTCTAATTTTGAGTAGTAATAAAAATAATAGAATAAGGGCGGTCGTAATTTGATAAATCCAGAAAGCCACTTTTTCTTTTCCCAATAATGGAGCAAAGAAACCTGCACGTTTAGGCCCCTCTTTACTTATTGCACTCAATAGGCCATACCTTATAAGTATAATTGGTATAACTGTCAAAAATGCATCCATTCTATCCCACCTTTTAGGTCTTTAATTTACAATTGAAGTTTATTGCTACTTATTTATATTACGAATACCCCAAAATATGTAAACTTACATTTATTCCATAATTTAAGAAATCCTCTAGTGTTTGAAACATATTCATCCTCCTCACTTAAATACTTCACAGAGCGATTATTTGTCTCATCTAAATACTCCTTCCAGAAAAAAATATTAAGTAATAAGTTCTACAAATAATAAATAATCCCTTGTTGAACTCCCTGCCCAATAAGTTGTTTAACGTAATCCAAAGCGTGGTTCATCGCCAAGAGATACTCCTAATTTCCAGACACTACTGAAAAACCGGTATCTACTAGGGGAGTAATGCCAGACATATAGTATTCTTTAATACTAAAAAAAGGTGGACATGTTGGTATTGATATAGGGAATAAGTAATCATGGGAGGCACAAACTAGTACTGGCATCCCATTTGTGATAGAACAAAATACTTCCAAGTCGAGTATGCACCTGAGTGAGGCTGAACCTTTGCATATTTGGCACCAAACAGCTTTGTTAAGTGCTCAATAGCTGCTTGTTCTGCCACATCATCAAATTCACATCCGCCATAATAACGTATTCCTGGATAACCCTCTGCATATTTATTCGTCATCACACTTCCCATGGCCTCTAATACATCTTGGCTGACGAAGTTTTCTGATGCGATCAACTCTAGTGTTTGATGTTGCCGTTGCCTTTCGTTTTCAATTGCTTAAAAATGGTTTGATCATTTTTCTGCAAACTCATTCTTATTTCCTCCTTTTTTTAGATAGCTGCTGCCACTTCATATCATGTTCCCTGTTTTTGCACGCAAAAAAGGACAGAAAAGGGTAATGGCAACATTCCCTTCTCTGTCCTTTTACCTGAGAGTTTAACTCTATGCTAAAAAGAGTCTTCCCCTTTGGTGGCGTTTTATAAACGCTCTCTCCAGAGTTGCGTCCCATTGTGGTTCTTTACCTGAGAGATTTGTTCCAAGGTTTTTTTGGAACTTGCTCCTTCAGTGGCTGTCTACATTGCACTCTCCCACAATCGTCATCAGCTATATATTTTTTTGAAACACTCTAAATATTCGCGATTGTACATTATTTACATAAGTATTTTTTATGGTATCGCCTCTTTATTTATACATATTCAGGAAACTAAGAAAAGATAAAACGGAGGAAAATCACTTTATATCAGCAAACGCTTTCAAATTTAACAGACTAATGCTTCTTTATGTAGTTCTGCTCTTGATAATCGCTGATTGCAGCCTGGTTTTTCTCTTTTTCTTTTAAAACATAACTAAGTAAGTCTAATGAGAGGCGCGCTGCCACTTGTCCAGTTATTCCCGTATGATCGTAAGGAGTAGCTACTTCTACCATATCAAAACCGATTACTTCTCCTCTTTTTGCAATTCCATGGAGTAATTCGTTGACTTCATCATAAAGCAGGCCTCCAGGAGAAGGTGTGCCTGTCGCAGGGGCGATCGATGGGTCGAGGCCATCAATGTCCATGGTAATATAATATTTTTCACCTTCTGGAATAAGTTCCAGAACCTGTTCAAATCCCATCTTTCTCATTTGGCGGGGAGACAAGATGACACTTCCGTATTCTCTGGCAGCATCGACATCTTCTTTTTTACTGCTGCTGATTCCACGAATGCCCAATTGGAAAATCTTTTGAACATGATTCATTTCAGATAAGCGGCGGATGCAACTTCCATGTCCAACCCGCATTCCTGAACGGTGATCTGCCCAGTCTAAATGTGCATCAATCTGGATCACATGAAATGGCCCGAGTTCACCCAAGCCCTTTCCTACTGGAATTGTAATGGAATGATCTCCACCTAAAACAACTGGCATTGCACCTTTTGAAACGATTTTTCGAATGGCTATTTCCGTATTATCATGGGATTGCATCATATCCCCATGGACTATGTCTACATCACCGCAATCAACGACTTTCCATTTCGGGCCAAGATAAATGATATCATTTTCAATATCATAGGCACCATCTAACCCGAAACTATATAATGTAGAGCCCTCCCGAATTCCTCTTGGACCCATTCTTGCGCCTGACTTCCATTGTGTTCCCATATCATTTGGAACTCCAATGACAGCTACATCTGCATCTAGCTGGTCTAGATCAGGACATACGGGATATTTCCCGAACGTACAGATTCCGGTAAAAGGTAAATTAAGATGTTGTTTTTCATTATTCGACATGAACTTTGCCTCCCACTTGTATTACGTCCTCGTTAATATATAGGCAAGCTTCCTGCCAACCTATAAAACTAGGCAAAACGGAATTGTGTAGTCAATAATGACTACCAGGAACCAACATATTTTCTGATTACTCGATTCTCCCTAGTAAACGCCACGGAGAAAGAGCGCGTGGAATATAATACATATACTGTAAAATATTATTATTTTCTTGTTAGGTCTTAAATTAGGTCTTAAAAAACAAATCTTGATGAACTAGCACTAGTAAAATAAACAATTAGGCTGACAGCTTTCTTTCTTTTCCAGCCCATTTACAGAAATAACATTTTAAAATTTTGGTGGATTCAAAAAAATGCTTCCTCTATTATTAGAACTTCTTCGATGTAAGCATTACTCACTCTCTTTTACTCATTTATCTCTACTTCTCAATTTTTAATGATCAAACCACTTGGTTGGTTCCACTTCTAAGTTAATGTTGATTTGTTTTACCTCACTAAACTCATCTAAACCAAAAGTTCCTAATCCACGGCCAATTCCGCTCTGTTTGTAGCCTCCCCACGGGGCTTCATTGTAGGCTAGATTGTAGGCATTAATCCATGTAATTCCGGCCCTTATTTTCTTAATCACTCTTAAAGCCTTTGCACCGTCTTGGGAAAATACACCTGCTGCGAGGCCATATGGGGAATCATTAGCAAGCTGGATGGCTTCCGCTTCATCTTTAAACTTTTGTACAGTCAGTACTGGCCCAAATATTTCTTCCTGAACAATTCTCATGTCCGGTTTGGTATCAACAAATATTGTCGGCTCAACAAAATAGCCCTTTTCAAGCCCATTGCTTGTGATACGCTTGCCGCCGCAGGCTAATGTCGCCCCTTCTTCTATGCCATGTTGAATATATTGGAGTACCTCATTCATATGTGCTTCACTGACAAGGGCACCCATTTCTGTAGAAGGTTGATCACCAGGACCGACTTGGATCTTTTTCGCTTTCTCTATCAGTCTATCGATAAACTTGTCGTGAATGCTCTCTTCAAGCAGCAAACGCGATCCTGCATTACAAACTTGACCTGCATTTACAAAAATCCCATATAAAGCATAATCCACTGCTGTCTCAAAGTCTGCGTCGGCGAAAATGATGTTAGGTGACTTGCCGCCTAGTTCGAGGGCAATGTTCTTAATATTTCCAGCAGCTGTTTTCATGATGCTTCTGCCCGTTGAGGTGCTGCCAGTGAATGAAACCATATCGACTTTATCGCTTTCCGCTATTTCATTTCCTACGGTTCCCCCACCGCCCATCACGAGATTGGCAACGCCATCTGGAATGCCAACTTCTTTGATAATCTCGAACAATTTGGTAGTGGTAACCGGAGTTATCCCGGCTGGTTTAAACACGACCGCATTTCCTGCAGCAAGGGCAGGGGCTATTTTCCAAGCTCCCGTCAGTAAAGGAAAATTCCACGGAGCGATCAGTCCACATACCCCTACCGGCTCTCGAACAACCATAGCCTGTACAGGACCAGAAACAGGATACGTTTGGCCGTCCGGTTTTGTGACTAAACCGGCATAGTAGCGAAAACAATCCGCTGCGTCAGCAATGTCAAACTCTGACTCTTTAAGAGGTTTTCCGGTATTGGCTGTTTCAAGTTGGCTAAGCTCAGATACATTTTCTTCAATCTTCTCCGCTATTTTAAATAAATAGGAAGCCCGTTCCGAAGCCGGTAAGTCCGACCAAATCCCAGAATCAAATGCTAGTCGTGCTGCATCAATAGCCATCTTGGCATCTTCTGCATTTCCGTTGGGAGCCTCTGCAATGATCTTGCCGTTTGCCGGATTTACAATATTTTTCTTCTGTTTACTTAAAGAATCCATCCACTCACCGTTTATAAACATTTTCAACTTATGCAATTTGAAAAACCTCCAGTTCGTTAATCTTACTTTATAGCAATCTCATATCCATAAATAGCTAATTATGTACCCGCAGCAAGTGGGCATACGCATGTTTTCTGTAAAACATGGCGGCCGCCCAATTAAAACTCCCATCAAGCCGGCCGCCGATTCAAAAATTCTAGATCAACATTAATCTAGTTAAATTTTTAAATTAATGTTGTGTTTTTCGCCTCATAAGTCTTTTGGAATAATGCCAAATAATCTTCGCGTGTCACTTTTCTTGAATTCGTCTGTGTACATAAATGAACTGCTGCCCCTTCAGCAAGGAATGGGAAATCTTCCGGATTGACATTATTTAAATCTCGAAAATCAGGAATGCCAATTTTACGAGCAAGCTCTTTTAACAATACAACACCTTCATAGGCAGTTTCCTCAATTGTTTTACCTTCTTTATTTGCTCCAAGTTTTTCAGCTACAATTGCATGTTTTTCAGGGTTTGAAGGAATATTAAATTCAAACACATGTGGAAGAAAGATAGAATTTGCTACCCCATGTGGAGTATCATAAAGACCTCCAAGTGGTTCAGCCATAGCATGTACAGCACCAAGATCCGCGTGATTAAATGCCATACCTGCAATTAAACTGGCTACAAGCATATTTTTCCGTCCTTCTAAGTCGTTCCCATTTTCTACAGCTAACGGAAGGTACTTAGCAATTAATTCAATTGAATAAAGACTGAGAGCATCTGAAATTGGTTCAGCAATATTGCTGGTATAAGCTTCGATAGCATGTGTAAGTGCATCCATTCCAGTAGCAGCAGTAATAGATTTAGGCAGAGTTAGAGTTAATTCAGGATCCAAAATTGCTAGTTTCGGAGCCAGTCTAATGTCAAGTATAGCCTCTTTCTGTTTTGTAACTGTATCTGTAATGACAGAACCTGTTGTAACCTCACTTCCAGTACCTGAAGTTGTAGGAATACAAATAAGTGGAGTGATTTCTCTCTCTAGTAAATTAAAACCGTAACGATCTCTAAGCTCTCCTCCATGGGTTAAAAGTGTACCAATTGCTTTTGCTGTATCCATCGAACTTCCGCCGCCAAGACCTATCAAAAGATCTATTTCCTCGTCTTTAAATTGTTGATAGGCTCTATGGCAATCTACATCTTTTGGATTAGGAGTAATTTCATCAAAAACAATATAATTGACACCTTCCTGGTCTAACGAATCGGTAACCTTTTGTAAAATTCCAGTTTGCGCCAGTCCTTTATCGGTAATTAGAAGTGCCTTTTTTCCTCCTAGCTCTTTTGCTCTTTTCCCAATATTTTTAACTTTTCCGTTCCCAAACTCTATAGAAGTAGGAAGATTGAAATTAAAATCCCAGATCATCATTAATTTCCCCTTTCAATTTTTCAAATAGTGTAATAGTATAGTGACTCACTCTCTTTTACTCTTTTATATCTACTTCTTCATTTTTTATTGATCAAACCACTTGGTTGGCTCCACTTCTAAATTAATGTTAATTTGTTTTACCTCACTAAACTCATCTAAACCAAAAGTTCCTAATCCACGGCCAATTCCGCTCTGTTTGTAGCCTCCCCACGGTGCTTCATTGTAGGCTAGATTATAAGCATTAATCCACGTAATTCCTGCTCTTATTTTCTTAGTCACTCTTAAAGCCTTCGCGCCGTCTTGTGAAAATACACCTGCTGCGAGGCCGTATGGAGTATCATTGGCAAGTTGGATGGCTTCCGCTTCATCTTTAAATTTTTGCACGGTAAGTACTGGCCCGAATATTTCTTCCTGAACAATTCTCATGTCCGGTTTGGTATCAACAAATATCGTCGGCTCAACAAAATAGCCCATTTCAAGTCCATTGCTTGTGATACGCTTGCCGCCGCAGGCTAATGTCGCCCCTTCTTCTATGCCAAGTTGAATATATTGGAGTACCTTATTCATATGCGATTCACTGACAAGGGCACCCATTTGTGTAGACGGTTGATCACCAGGGCCGACCCGGATCTTTTTCGCTTTCTCTATCAGTCTATCGATAAACTTGTCGTGAATGCTCTCTTCAAGCAGCAAACGCGATCCTGCATTACAAATTTGGCCGGCGTTTACAAAAATTCCATATAAAGCATAATCCACGGCCGTCTCAAAGTCTGCGTCGGCAAAAACGATGTTTGGTGACTTGCCGCCTAATTCGAGTGCAATGTTTTTAATATTTCCAGCTGCTGCTTTCATGATGCTTCTGCCTGTCGATGTACTGCCAGTGAACGAAACCATATCAACTTTATCGCTTTCCGCTAGTTCATTTCCTACTGTTGCACCACCACCCATAACTAGATTTGCAACGCCATCTGGTATGCCAACTTCTTCGATAATCTCAAATAATTTAGTAGTCGTAATCGGAGTGACCTCGGATGTTTTAAATACAATCGTATTTCCTGCAGCAAGGGCAGGGGCTATTTTCCAAGCTCCAGTCAGTAAAGGGAAATTCCACGGAGCGATCAGTCCACATACCCCTACCGGCTCTCGAACAACCATGGCCTGTACAGGACCGGAAACAGGATACGTTTGGCCGTCCGGTTTAGTGACTAAGCCGGCATAATAACGAAAACAATCCGCTGCATCCGCAATGTCAAACTCTGCTTCTTTAAGAGGTTTTCCGGTATTGGCTGTTTCAAGTTCGCTAAGCTCAGATGTATGTTCTTCAATTTTCTCTGCTATTTTAAATAAATAGGAAGCACGTTCCGAAGCCTGCAGGTCTGACCAAATCCCGGAATCAAATGCGGTTCGTGCCGCTTCAATGGCCATCCTGGCATCTTCTGCATTTCCGTTGGGAGCCTCCGCAATGATCTTGCCGTTTGCGGGGTTAACAACATTACTCGTTTGTTTACTCAAAGAATCCATCCACTCACCGTTTATAAACTTTTTCAGCTTCAACAATTTGAAAAAACCTCCTGTTCGTTATTCTTACTTTAACAATCCCGCTTTAAAAATAGGTAACGCTTTCATTTTTCCTTATTTTCAAAATATTCACACCTCCTTTAGTTTCATATACTTACTTCAGTGTAAAAAACGGATTAAAAGTCTTCTACCTTTTGGGAAAGCGTTTTTTCATTCATATCTTCTACCTTTTGAGGAATGATCTCCTCATCAAAATGAAACTCAGGAAGAGGCTTGCGGAAAAAATTTGTCATATAAAGAAGATATGCTAAGCCACATATCACCCAAATGCCTCCAAGAATCAATGCCTCTATTTCTAAATGTGACCATAACCACATAGTAAATACTGCGCCAATGAACGGTAAAAATAAATACCTTATGCAATCGTTAAAAGATCGTTTCTGATTTTTTATAAAATAATGGGCTATGACAGATAGATTAACAGATGTAAAAGCAATGAGCCCTCCAAAATTGATAAACTTGATGACTTGCTCCAGAGTTAACACGACGCCTAGTAAAGAAATTATTCCTATCACGATAATACCGTGTGACGGTGTTTTAAATTTGGGATGAATATAACCAAATAGATTTTCAGGCAATACTGAATCGCGGCCCATTGCATATAACACACGTGATGCGCTTGTAATTGAAGCAACTCCTGAAGAAAAGTTACCAATAATTACCGCAGTAATAAATAATGATTTAAATAGGTTTCCTCCAACAAGTATAGCGATTTCCATGGCTGCTGAATCATTGTTTTCAAATGAAAAACCCGGATAGACCAATTGTGCTAAGTAGGAAGAGCCAATATACAAAACCCCTATTAATAGCAACATTATGATAATAGCTCTTGGGATGGTTTTTTCAGGATTGATTGTTTCCTCTGACAAGGTAGTAAGTGAGTCAAAACCAAGGAAACTAAAACAAAGAATTGAAGAGCCTGCTAAGATTACTGACAAGGGAACCTCTGAATTGAATAATGGTTTACTCGAGAAAAGAGTTCCTGTCCCAACTCCATCTAATAAATTTTTGACGGTTAATATCCAGAAAAAACAAACGAAAATGATTTGAGCAATAACGAAAATTTTACTTGCGGATGCTGATGTCTTTACCCCTAGTATGCTTGGTACAACTATGATAGTAGTTAAAAGAATAATCCACACATAATGTGGAATCCCTGGAAACACTGCACTTAAAAAGACAGTGGACATCAAACACGTCACCATAGGTGTTAAAATATAATCAAGCATAATTGTCCAACCTACAAGAAACCCAACTTTAGGATTAATAGATTTTTGAGTAAATGTATAAGCTGAACCTGAGATAGGGTATGCTTTTGCCATCTTTCCGTAGCTGAGCGCTGTAAACAGTATCGCTAGAAATGCAATAATGTACGCACCCGTAATTACACCATGTGAGGTTACGGTAGCTATTCCATAGGTATTAAAAAATACCATGGGGTTATTCCAAGCAATCCCTAAAAAAACAACCTGTGACAAAGTAAGTGTTCTAGCAAGTTTCTTCCGTTTCATAATCAGCTCCCTCACATTTATAAAGAATACTCAGAAGATTTAAATTATTGTGTATTTTGATTATAAAGGTTGTTGTAACACAAAGGTCAACACCTGTATTATATTTTTTAAGGGGGCGATTAAACTGAAAGAAAAATTAACAATTGGTGAGATGGCAAAGTTACGAGGGATGACTACGGAGACCTTGCGCCATTATGATCGGATTAACTTATTCAAGCCGCAATATATCGATTCACATTCGGGATACCGCTACTATTCTATTTTCCAGTACGAGGTTTTAGGAACCATCAAAGAATTACGACAACTTGGAATGAGCACGGATGAAATAAAGGATTATTTCAATGAACGCAATTTTAGTAAGTCTTTGGACATTCTTAAAGCAAAGCACGCAGATCTTGTTTCAAAGCTGAACGAATTAACTGACTTGGAGGAAAATATCCGGGAAAAAATTGTATATTTGGATCACGTAGCAAGAGAAACGGAACTTCAAACGGTTATGTTTCGTGAATTAGGACGCAGGAAGTTAATTACATTGAATGAAAAAATCAATAATAATTTGGAACTCGGTTATGGTGTTATAAGGCTAGAAAATATGCTTGCTGAGAAGACACCGATTCTGGCCAGTAACAGACTAGGCATTCTCATCCAGGAAGCGGATCTTAGAACTAAACGTTTTGAAGAACCATCAGTCATTTTCGTTGTGGCAAAAAGTAAAGAAAAAATACCAAAACAGTACCAACGGATCGTTCCGGCTGGGTTATTTGCGTGTATCCGATATAACGGAGAATTACTATGGAACCGAAGCGAAAGCTTGAGCAAAATATTTGATTATCTTGATGAAGGTGGTTATCAAATTACCGGCGATGCGCTGCAAATTATGCATGTTGATATTACGATCACAGATAAACCAAACGAGATTACCTTTGAAATTCAAGTTCCCGTTCAAAAGGTCTGACCTATTTGGGCAGGACAAATGTTTATTTTTATAGTTTAGACGAAAGATATAGGAGAAGTAATGATTATGGAATTGAACTAGCTAATGGCAAGTTCTTTTTTCAGAAAGGATGCCAACGAAAAAACAATAAAATGGGAATCTTCATTCATAGATACCTGAACCCTATTAGCGTAAATAAAAAGAATCCATTTTGAAAAAAGATTAATCAAAATGGATTCTTTCCTTCTTAATGGACTAACGTACCTGTTCGTATTATAAGGTCAGCCAGAAAATAAACTGTACCCTATAGAGTGGACACTTAAAAAAGGTCTGCCCTATAGGTACTTTTATGTATAATGAAAAAAATGGGAGAATCGGAGAACAATTAATAATAGCTTGTACCAAAATCTTACTTCCGTCATCGAGGATTGATATTCAAAGGGTTTCAGTCCTACGATGAATGACTTAACCGATTCCTCTTAAACCGGAAGTTCTGTACCTGAAGGGTGGGTTCGTCTTATATCCCTGATTAGTCATTAGTCATGAACGGGTTTAATTTTGTACCTAGAGGTGACTTTGTTTATTTCTCCAATGCTATCGCATAGGACAGAGCAAACTTTTGAGGACGTGATTTCATAACTGAGCTCAAGGTATAGGTTTATTTAAATGAACCAAATATTTCTTCTGCCAATTTACGACCCGTCGGAGTTGCAGCCAGTCCGCCTTCAGCTGTTTCACGAAGCGCAACTGG
>NZ_JBNNTG010000057.1:0-19710 GCF_050278525.1 Peribacillus sp. NPDC096540
GTTCATCTAAAGCAACCTATACCATGTGGTTTGAAATCCTGCGAATAAGCGAGTATTCGTGAGCATTATCTATTAAACTGAGGGAGTTCATTAAGAAAAACGATACCTCTTATTGAAGTATCGCACCCGTTAGTTCATTAAGAACTTCTCCTAAGAACAGCGATGTTTACTCATCGACAGTACCCTCAGTCGGATATTTTTCTTTTAAAACATGATGTAGAAACATTATTCTAACAGCTATAATAAACTTTTTCTTATCGGTTAAGGATTCTTGATTTCTCAAGAATTCTTCCAACTCTTCCGTAGTCATTTCACAATATGCAGCCAACGTGTCATAACTTAATCCTATGTCTCTATGCAAGGCTTCTATAATATCACACAATCTTTGTTCTTCATCAACAATATCAATAGCTGTTAAAAAGGCACTCATTTCTATTGGATCAGTGTGATACATTTTGTGTTTAGTATAGAAAATCTTATTTATTACGTCATCTGACATTTTGTATATTTTTTTCATTTTTTCAATATTCTCTTCCAATGTAATAAATTCCATAAAATAATTACCTCCAATCTTTAATAGCATTTTACCAATTAACCCAATGGATTACTAAACTATCCTGCCCCTATAGTTGAACAAGAAACACTCCATAACTTTTGAGTTATGACACTAACCATAATCAAAAAAGCCAATTTCCAAGTTAGGGAATCGACCTTAAATAAATATATTAAACGCACCTCAATAATTGATTGAATCATCCAAGATGAATACAAAGATAAAAACTGAAATCAAAATCAAACAGCCTACTTTTTTTGTTACCGATTTCTGAAGGAATTTGATTTTAGATACAATAAAAATAACACTAGAAAGTACAGCAGTTCCACATACTACTTTAAGCCAAAAAGAAATACCAATTCTATCAAGATACGGGGGAAGGAAAGTTATTACAATAAAAATCGAACTACTCAACGCTACATTTACCCATTTCAATTTTTTAACCGCCTTATGATTTCTAAGTTCCATTGCCATCTCTATTATAATCGAGTCACTTAATCATCAATGATTTTTTTATCATAATTCTCTTCAAGTCATTGTTCAACTAAACTGCCCCTTTAGTGCCATAAGAAAAAGGCTGCCGAAGCAACCCAAGTTAATGAACTAACGCACCCGTTAGTTGAAGTACATTATTTCACAATCTCCATAGTCGTTTTAACATAAATATTGTACCGCCTAAATTATATAACTTTAGAGTTAATGTGAAATTTAATTTGAATTCGTTTTAATATTATAGATATATCGAATCTTTTTTAGAAATATCTTTTTTATAACTGTTTTAAAGTACGTTGTAGTCTTACACAAATAAATAGTAGATCAATATTAAGAATTGGCTGGAATGGTGAATAAAAGTAATCGCTATGAAGATGAGATATCTGCTGAGAGAACAGTTTTTAGTCACGGATGTATTCATAGCGATACATTTTATTATTTATAATATTTTATTTTCGTAGAGGAACCAGACGCCAATAGGTAAAGCATCTCCAAACCCATTCCACGGGTCCATAATAAAAATATTTTAACCAGACATTACTAATAATTATTTGTGCAATCCAAGTAATAATGCATAATCCATAGATAATTAATGATGGAGAGAAATAACCAATCAACATTGGTAGAATAAATATTCCAACTACAGTTTGACCTAAATAATTGCTCATTGCCATTCTTCCATAAGCTTGTAAAGGATATAGAATATAACTTCCTCTTTTTTTCTTAACCAACAATAATAATAAAAGAATGTAAGTTAACATTAATGGCAATTGCGAAATAATTAATAAAATATGTGCTGGCTTATGGTTTGTAATCATGAACTGCGCAATGACGGTTATAACGGAAATACTTCCAAGGGTGATTAGCAACCATTTGTGCATTTTGGGACGCATCTTTAACTTTGCAAGAGCATCAATATTCATTAGTGTGAAGCCTTCTATAAAATAAACTAAAAATGATGTTAAAGTAGTGATTAAAAGTAGGAAATCCAATATAGGAGGCATATTCGTCTTTCCACCATATAACCAATCATAGGTAGATACATTAACCAGTATGCCTATAATATGCAAACTAAAAGTTATTGTAAACAATGCTTTTGCAGGGACTTTATGCAAAGCAAATAGTACTAATCCAATCAAAGCATAAGATAGCAACACATCTCCGCCCCAAACTAGCGAGTGAAGATATCCTATCACTGCAAGTACAACCATTCGGCGAATAAAAAGTATAGATGGTTTTCCTTTTTCTTTAGCACGGCTTAAGAAAATAGCTGCACCAGCTCCAAATAAGAGAGAAAAGATAGCGTAAAACTTTCCTGTAAAAATAATATCAATCCAATTACCGTCAGGTAATAGCTTGACATCAACACCTGCCGTTTGTATAAAATTGAAGATATTAACTAAGAAAATACCTATTAAAGCAAATCCTCTAAGTATATCAAGTTCATATATTCTATTTTGATTGAGTGAGTTTTCTTTCATTAAATTCATATTGTTATCTCCTTTCTGCAAAATTAATAATAGAATTTTGACCTTACACCTTATTAACATAAACCTTACAAAATCCTTAATTCGGTATTGTACCGGACTTAATCCCTTTACTATCAGAAGATTTATTTTCAGGGTAGTTCAATAAATTAAAATCCATAAAATTTCGTTTTTTCATTTAAAAAAGTGTTTCTCTTTTATAGAGAAACACCATCTTATGTCTTATTAAACTAAACTGCCCCGATAGTTCCATAAAGAAAGAGCTGCCTTAAAGACAGCTCTGATCTTCAGCTAACGCACCCGTTAGTTTAAGTATATTCCTTTACACACTTTGTTTATTTTACAGGAATGCTGCCCGACAGCCGCATAATGAAAAAGACTCTAATAACAGTCTTTTTCAGCTCTTGTATCTGATAGTTTGCATTGTATGTTCCGACTACTTATAACAATATCTTTATACCAAACTAGTCAACAAAACCATAATTCCATTAGTTAATCCATGAATAATAACTGATGACCAGATCGAATTAGTTCGTTCATACGCTAAAAGCAAAAATGAACAGCTCAACAATCTTCTAGCAAAGCCCCCGTTAGCCATCCATGTAGCGCTACGCCCCCAGGCCTACTCAGCCCCATTGGACACCGCTGAACTCCGGCTGGTTGCTATTCAGGAAGCGCGAGTCAATTGCGACGAGCCGTTCGCTCTATACCATCAACGATTACTTTGTACAGTTGGTGCGGCAGGTCATGTCCCATGCCGTCAACCAACATTAGCTCGGCCACCGGGATGGCAGAAGCCGTGTCCTCGCCACACGCCGGGACGAACAGGGGATCGTCCACCCCATGAATGACAAGTGCTGGTACTTTTATGGTCGCCAGCCTTGGACGACGGTCACCGGAGACAGCGATAGCAGCAATTTGTCTTCCGACACTGCCTGGATCGTATGCTCGCTGGGCCTCCTCCAGAATGAGCGTCCGATAAGCATCCTCTTCAAACAGATAGCCCGTGCCGGCGATGCGTTTGGCAAAAGAGAGACTGTGTGTCAAAAATCCTGCTTCATCCTCAAATGGGTTCGGCGCCGGTTTAGTCATCATCGCCATGACATCTGGGGCAGTTTGCGGAAGGGCGGGATTACCGGAACTGGACATAATGGATGTGAGTGATAAAACCCGTTCAGGGTACTCGCTGGCTGCAATCTGGGCGATCATTCCGCCCATCGACCTCCCAACGAAATGCGCCCGGTCAATTGATAGGGCGTCGAGCAGTCCGATAGCGTCGTTGGACATGTCATCGAGAGTGTAAGGGATGTCCGGTCGCTGTCCCGACATGAGAGCAGTCGCCAGTGCGTCAAAATCCAGCGTCGGATAATGGCTAAAGTGCGTCGAGCAACCTACGTCGCGATTGTCAAAGCGGATTACGCGAAAGCCCCGCGCTGCTAATATCCGACAAAACGAATCCGTCCATCGGATCATCTGGGTTCCAAGCCCGGCGATTAGGATAATAGCCTCGTCATTTTCGTTACCGAAACTGTCATAGGCCAATTCGACGTCGTTGACTTTTAGGATATTCATAATCATGTTCTCCTCCTTTTATTTTGATGTCGGAAGTTCTATCATAGGCAAAAGCCGTGAATCTTCGATTGCTGCATTCCGATGCCCGATACCGGCCATGTAATCTTGATGACTTGAAAAAGCAAGAAACGACTCCGCGCTGCTCTGGCGGATCATCATGACAAGATCCCATCTTTCCTCTTCGGGTCCGATAAGAAACTCTCCGCCATCGCCAAGAAACATCACTTCACCTCCGCTTTCACGGAGAAATGGGAGGGTATGCTCAATATAGCGTTTGAAAGCTTCGGCACCACTGATTGGGTCCTCCGGTGATAGCTCAGGATGGGCTGTGTAATCGGCAACTTCACGAAAACGCATGAGGTTCAACATGACGATGCTGCCCTCAATACCTCGCTGTATGAACCTCATGCCAGCGCGTTGTGTTGGTTCGATGTAACGATTAAATTCAAATTCTGTCATAGCGGCTCCTTTCGTAGATCCTTTTTTTATTCCAAATTCTTTACGCCTCCTCATACTTTCATTCATAAGTTCCCTTTAGGGAATTAGTGGCTAATCTTTTGATATGGTTGTCCAGTCATCGATGAAGTGGTAAAAACGATCCAAATCACCAGTATACAGTTCCCGCAGAGCTTCTTCGTATTGATGGAAGTTCCCTTCCATAGCTGTCATTATAAATGAATAGTATCCGTTTCAAAACCACCTTTATAACACAAACATTATATTATTTAGTTTGCTAATAAGCAAACGTTTTTAATTTATGTTTGCTTAATTATTCAAAAACGATGGGGTGATGCATAATAAATAAGCAATTGAAACAAATTCAATCGCTTAGAGGAACGAGAAAATACATTTTATAAATCTAGCTAAAATGTAAATGAATACATCAATGAATGAAAATAGTAAAATGGCGATCAAACCAATGATTGCGTTTCTCATACCAATCATGTTAGCGAGTGTCCTACAATCTATAGGACAAGTTTTTTACATTTCTTCCTCAACTAACCTGCCCCGATAGTTGCATAAAGAAGAAGCTGCCTTAAAGACAGCTCCGATCTTCAGCTAATGCACCCGTTAGCTTAATAAGGAACATTTCAGTTTCATCACCTTACTCTTCACCTGAAAATTTGTTTATTTCTTTTACTGAAATGAAAAACTTTATGAATAGGTATAACTACTTCTTTATCCCAAAATATTGCACTACCATTTGGAATGGCGTATATATCCCTATTCTCTGATAAAGAGATTAATTCTTCGTCAACGGAACCATCGTAGTGAACTTCTACACGGGGTCCTGCCGACAAAACGCGGATATTATACGCTAAGCAAATTTCAACCTAAAAAGTCGAATTCCTCTGAACTGACCCCATAAAGTTAGACAGGTTATTTCGTTAGGCAGCCCGTTGGGCATGAGCTCGGTATTGTACCGGGCTCATGCCTTTTAATTTTGCCTTGATTCGTTTGTGATTATAGTATTCTATATATTTTACTAGTTCTTGTTTAAAGTGTTCACACTTTCAAATTCTTTTAGATAAAGAAGTTCCGATTTCATGATACCAAAGAAATTTTCCATAACCGCGTTATCGTAACAATTCCCTTTGCGAGACATACTTTGCGTAATGCCACGTTCCCTAAGGGCATTACGGTATTGTTTCATTTGATAATGCCAGCCTTGATCTGAATGAATAAGGAGAGTATCGTCGCCTGTTAAACATTCAAAAGCTTGATCTAACATCGTTGAAATGAGTGAGTAGGTTGGTCTTGAACCGATTGTATACGTAATGATTTCTCCATTAAATAAGTCCAATATCGGCGATAAATATAGCTTTTCTCCAAATAATTTAAACTCTGTAATATCCGTAACTCATTTCTCATTTGGTTTTTCAGCTTTGAAATTGCGATCTAAAATATTTAGTGCAATCTTGCCCACAGTTCCTTTGTAAGAGCGATATTTTTTCATACGGACAAGACATTTTAGCCCTAGTTCTTTCATGATACGCTGTACCTTTTTGTGGTTTACTTTGTGTCCGCGATTTCTAAGTTCATCACGAATACGATGGTAACCAAACCGACCTTCATGTTCATTGAAAACAGATTTTATCAATCCTTTCAGTTCTGCATCTGGATCAGGACGACCGAAGTTTTTCACCCAATAGTAATACGTGCTACGCGGAATGTCTGCGAGCTGTATACGTGCTTTCACCGGGAATGCATTCCTTAATTCATAGACTACTTGTGCTTTGTCTTGTTTGGTGATTTTTCCTTGTTTTGAACTAAGGCATTCAACTTTTTTAAATAGGCATTCTCCATACGTAAACGTTCATTCTCCGCCTGTAAAGCCTCTATTGATCCTTCATTGGGTACTTGAGTATTTGATGTCTTATTATTTTTATTTTTCATGGATGGACGCCCCTTTTTCTTTGATTGTAGGGCATCAAATCCTTCTGTTTCATAAGCCACTTTCCATTTTCGAAGCGTTTCAAAAGATGGAATATTAAAAATCGCCGCTGTTTCCCTGATAGACGTCCCGTGTTCGTTCATATAATTGAGTACATCTAGTTTAAACTGTGCGGGGTAGGGTGTATAGCGTTTTTCAAAAGCATCACCACCAAAAAGTTCAAATTGTTTAATCCACTGATGGAGTAAACTCGGATGAACACCAATAGATTTAGCAATTTTTTGTCCTCCCTCATTACCATCTATATATTGTCTTACTGCCTGTATTTTTTCTTCTGAAGAAAATCTCGCCATAAAAAACTGCACCTCCAATTGTTAGTTGTGTCTAACAATTGGGGTGCAGTTCACTCTAAGGAACCGACTTTTTAATTTGGCTTGATATCAGCAGATTAAGACGATAGTGATAATTGTCCGGCGAACAAAGCCTATAAAATAAGGCCTTTGTTCCCATCTTTTTTGTTGAACTAACGTGTCCCGTTAGCGACATAACTATAAGATTCTAAAGTAGACTAGACAAGCTTAGTATCAGAGAAAAGCAGCTCGAACCCAGTTTTTTACAGACCCGTTCAATCCTCGACTGGAAAAGGCGTAGTTCTGCTCGTAGAAACGAGATTTGTGTAGAAATCATTCATCAATACGGCTATTGGAGCGTACCGCATGATAATCTTCGCTGCTGAATCCATCAGCTCTGGCTACTCGTCACGCTCAGCACAACGGCGTATGAAGTCTATTCGTTCAGCTCGGTTCACCGTACCAACCAACTCACTTGACTTCATTTACGCAAAATGAGTCTGAATGGTTTGCTCAACGGTTTGTAACATTTGTTTGCGTGCAGCATCATCTACATTTGGTACGCTGCCAAACAATAAATGATCAATAGCCTCAATCCCTGTAAAATCAAAGATGCCTGTATCAGAAGTGATCTTCAAACCATCAGTCATACCAATTTGGTCATAAACCTCTTTTGGAGTGCCATGTGTATTAATAATCAGCCCTTTTTTGCCCTTTAATAATTTAACGCTACCCTCTTCACCTAAAGCATAAGCAAAGCCATATGCAAATACCCGATCTATATACCCTTTGAGAATAGCTGGAAGCCCTGTCCACCAGATAGGATAAATAAAGATAATCACATCCGCTTCAGTAATGTGCAGCTGCTCTATCTTAATATCCTCAGGAATTACACCCTCTCGCATCGAAGTGGTATCGGCGGTTGTAAGAACAGGCTGGAAACCAAGCTCGTACAAGTCACGTACAACAACGTCATGTCCATTCTTTTTAATCACACTTACTGCAGTATCCAAAATCGCATGGTTAAAGCTGTTAGTATGTGGGTGTGCAAAAACAATAAGATGTTTCATTGCAAATATTACCTCCAATTATGTTATTTCATTATTCAAGAGAAATAAATTTTACTTACACATTATCTTTCAGATATGAGCTGACCGCCTACACCTACATTGTCTTTTTCATTTTCTTTTAATAAAACGACAAAAGCCTGTTCCGGTGTGTTCATGATTTTTGCCGCTGATGCTGTTAATTCCTTTACTAATTCACCTTTTTGTTCTTTGCTTAATTTCGCGCCTTCTAATGTTATTACTGGCATATTATTTTTTTCCTTTTATGGATATTTTATATTAATTTTTCCATTTTCAATATTTATGGGCCGGCCCGTTTGATTATTGAATCAATTGATGTTATCATTTTATCAGTTATTTTCATTACATCAAGTACGCACCTTTTTGTAATATACTACCCAAAATGATAGTTAGGAGATAATCATGAATCATGAAAAAATTTTTAACTGTCCAATAGAAGCACCAATTAGCTTAATTGGCGGAAAATATAAAGCTATTATTTTGTTTCACTTAATAAACCAAACTTTGCGGTTTAATGAATTGCAAAAATTCATTCCTCAAGCTACTCCTAAAATGCTCACTCAGCAATTACGCGAGCTTGAAGGAGACGGATTTATTACTAGGACTGTTTATCCGATAGTTCCTCCCAAAACCGAATATTCTCTTACAGAGTTTGGGGAAAGTTTAATTCCAATTGTAAATGCACTTTGTGATTGGGGAAAAAATTATATAGGTAATGGATGTAGTGGGCGTAGTGTAACCCCTTCTTAAACTAGGAGTCCGTCCGAGAAACGAAGAAGTGCTGGAGAAGTATGGATTTCCAGCACTTCTTCATTTTCAGTTATAAGCCTTGTCTGCTTAATTTTACATGTGTGATTTACAATTTTAAGCAGAAAATCATTGATTTAAAATTCCGATGAGATTACTGTTATATAATTCATAATGGTGAATTTTCATAAACTTATTAAGCGAAACTGTGTGATTATGGGCATTGGCATTATAAGCAAAAAGTCCACGATGTCGGGAGAAAATAAAGTGGTAGACTGAAAATTATCAAGACCTATAATCAAGAAAATCAAATAACATAAAGGGCTCCACATATTAGTCTTCAAATGCATTATCCCTTGTTGAACTAACCTGTCCCTATAACTCCATAAGAAAAAGAGCTGCCGAAGCAACCCCTGTTATTGAAGTAAAGCACCCGTTAGTTCATTAAGACAAGCGATTCTTATTAAAGAATAGCGCCCTACTGTGGAACAAGAACCGGTTGACATAAAGCTAATTTTAGGAAGTTTCAACTATATTCTTTTCCATTTTTTACTGGTATAATATGGATGATTTTGTTAATGAGAGGGGAGAAAACGATGAATCAACTTGTATTTAAGCAATTTGAGATGACAAGAGAATATTTCATCAAGAATGTAGAGTCTGTTTCTATGGAACAAACTGATGTGCAGCCAGATGGTTTTAATAACACAATTCATTGGCAGACAGGTCACGTTTTGACAATTACTGAACAATCTATGTTTGATTTCCCGCATGTAACAACTCACCTTCCCACGAATTATATAGAATTGTTTGGGAATGGCACAAAACCAGCTGATTGGACAGGGAATATACCTGCTATGGATCAACTTGTTGTACAGTTGAAAGATCAATTAACTCGTTTAAAGCAAATTTCTACTGAACAGCTAGATCAAGATTTGGATACTCCATTCCTAGGTTGTAAGACTGTTGGAGAACTTGCAGGTTTAACATTAATGCATGAAGCGACTCATATGGGGCAAATTCAGGCAATGAAGCGAATAATTGAACATGTAAGTGTTAAAAACTGAATTTAACAAAGTGTTATATTAAGATGAAAAAATCAGTCTAACAAAACTGGTTTTTTCTTTTGTTATATTTTATACATTATTAGTCTACATAACACTCTCTATTTTCATTTACTCCAATAACTATTCATTCTTGAATAATCTAAAACTACCCATTTATTGAGCTATTCTGCCCCGTTAGTTTAAGTACATTTCTTCACAATCTTTATAGTGATATTAGGTACGAATCCTTTATTCTAGAAGCGCGCCCTATTGTTGAACATCCAACATTGTTTGCGAACTACGAAGTAAAGGCTTAGTTTATTTTCTTTTATTTTTACCAAATTTCTCGTTACCACGTTTAAAGTTACCCGTAATTTTAGCTAACAATAACTGTATTTCTATTATATTATCTTCAACTTCTTTGATTCTTGCTATAAGACGCTCAGCGTCCCTATCCTTTACAATTTTAATTTGTTTACCTCCATAATAGATTACTACCGTTCCTTTTTTCGTTATTTGATAAGCAAAAGGTTCTTCACTTAATCTGTTTCGTTTATCTATTTCGCTCACTACACCGTCTCCCTACTTATTATAGTTTCAAACATTACATTCAAAAAAATCAGTTTGTTCACTTGTTTTCTTTAAATATTTTAATTCACAGTATGTGTTAACTACGACATAGAAGAGAGATGGATTTTCTTTTCTCTTCTTACACTAAATGGCCCAATTGTTGAACAAAGGCCTAACAGCACTCTTGAACTAACCTGCCCCTACGTATTATAAGGACAGCCAGAAAATATTTCTGGTTGACCATTTTTTATATCGATATATGATAACGGTAGCCGGGGTAGAACGTACCTGCCCGTGGGGCTAAAGATCCCGTCAACTAAACAGTTCGCCCCCTACTTGCTTAAACATGATTTGGCTGGTTGGGACCAAGATCTCGTATAACAAGCGAAGCTATGATACTGCAAGAAGGATTAGGGGTTACCGGCAAATATTATGCTTTTGGAGGAGATAAAAAATGAATCCAGTGGTTGGTCTGGATGTAGCTAAAGGTGAAAGTCAGGTTCAAGCGTTCTTGGATAAGAAGAAGCCTTATAAAAGAAGTTTTAAAGTAGCACATACCATTGAAGGGCTAGAGAGCTTACACCGATTTCTTAGAGAGATAGAAAACTTAACAGGAATTCGACCTCCGGTCGTTTTAGAGTCTACTGGGCATTATCATACTCCAGTTGTTCAGCATTTCGAGGAAAGAGGTTATTTACTAATTATCATTAACCCACTTGTCTCATATCGAGCAAAGAGCTCATCTCTACGAAAAGTAAAGACAGATGTGATTGATGCTTACCATCTCTGCGAGCTGTATTATAAAGAAGATTTGGAACCAAATAAAAAACGAGGAATTCAACTCTTAAACCTTCGTAATCTTACAAGACAACACGAAAATGTAACGGGTATATATGTACAAACGAAACTTCAATTTCAAGCAGTTCTTGATCAGGTTTTCCCTGAGTATCATGGGGTTTTTGGGGACTTATATTCAGTTGTCTCTTTACTAACCTTATTAGAATATCCTACATCTAAAGATGTTTTGGTAGTCGATGAAGAAGCTTTAGGTAATAAAATCGATGAATTATGTACAAGTCGTTCAAGAAAGTGGGCAAATACAAAGGCAAAGAAACTTATAGCTGCAGCAGCTAAAAATCCCTTTCAGACAACACTGTATCAAAGTCACATAATGAGCTTAGAAATATATATCAAAATGCTTATGGAATACCAAAAGCACCTATCAAAGTTGGATGAAGAGATAGGTGCTTTGGCTAAAGAAATTGAAGAATATAAGATAATCCAATCAATCCCTGGTATCGGTGAAAAAATCGCGGCAACGATTATTTCTGAAATTGGTGAGATTGATCGGTTTAATCACCCTAAAAAACTCGTAGCATTTGCAGGAATTGATCCTAGTATCTTTGAATCTGGTAGATTCAAGGGATCCGTAAACAAAATAACCAAAAGAGGTTCGAGTAGATTACGGCATGCCCTATATATGGCTGTTCGATGTGCCATTCGTGATTGTCGCAAAAAGAAAACGACTGAAGAAGTAATCCCTCGTAATAAGAGATTACGTGAGTTCTATGATAAGAAACGGAAAGAAGGAAAGCCCTATAAAGTAGCTGTTATAGCATGTGCTAATAAGCTTCTACAATGGATTTATGCACTATTACAAAACAACTCGACTTTCCAAGATCTAGCCTAGTTTAAAAGTATAACTAAATATCACAAAACTTTCCAAACACTGTTCATAGGGAGGTTATTTGGCATGCATATTTTTAGTATAGCATGAAATATTTTTAGTTTTTATTGATAAATGTTGACAAACTATTAGCTGGTTTAGTTTAAGTACATTCTTTCACAATCTCAATAGTGTACACCCAATAGGGACGTTTTAAGAATCCTGATAAATCAAAGTTACAACCTTATCTGTCACTTTAGGAGGTAATTTGCACTTATTTTAAGTGCTATTTTTCACATCCAACTTTTGTAGCTTTGGAATAATGATTGATCAAATCAATACTAATAACCTTGATAAACGAACAAAAAGAAAGAGCTTGTTTTGAAAAAAGATTGATCAAAACAAGCTCTTAATGTGGACCGATTGCCCGTATGTTGCTTACGCTATAACTCCCCCCTTGTCCAACTAGCCTCTATGATAGTAGTCTTGCTGTGTGCAGTATGTCGTTACGTGTAGCGCAGTTGTACAGGCCCTAAGATGGACCATACGAAAAATAGAAAAAGCTCTAGTGGTTAATTTAGCAAACCCTTGTTACATCAAGGTTGTATAAAACCCTGAATAAACGATAAAAAACAAACAAACGCCAAACTCTTGAACCATATGGGTTTGGCGTTTTTGCTATCTTCTTATAGTTCATTTTATGTTAACTGGATTTGTATAGAGTATTCATGTGATGCTTTAAGGCCTTGTTCTGGAATGAAAATAGAACCATGTAATGTAATTATTTTGGTATGATCTAACAATTAGTATTTATTTATAAGTGGGGGATTTTTATGTTCTTTGTGACAGGTCTTGAGTCCCTTAAATTTTTTTATTGCTGCTTTGTTTTCTTATAAGAATTATTTCTTAATTCTATCTTAATCCATTCTTCTTTTGGAATGTCTCTATGTTTATAATCAACAACCTTAATTTGGCTACCTTGAATTTGAAAAGTAATTGTTTCTTCACCATAAGGTGGATTATGTGCCCCCTCAAAAGTTTGAACTTGAACAATTACATTTAAGTTGAAATTTGTCTCATCTCTCTCTATTTTAAGGATTTTCTCGAATCCCCGATCCCACAGTTTAGGTTTATAATATGTTTCAATAGCTTTACTTATTGGGTCTACTAAGCGTTCAATCAATGCTTCTTTAAGTAATTGTTTTGGAACTGGTATTCGGTTAATTTTCTTTCTTTTGACATCAACAATTTTCCACATATCTTTTAATGGGCCACTTGTTTGTTTTTCAACAGTATAAAGTACATTAGTTCCATCTTCTTTCCAAAGGTGAACAAAACCTTTGTTACCCTTGATATATAGTCGTGGTTCATCAATCCATTCTTCTTCCAACTGAATAATTGTAAAATATAATTGGGCAAGTGGTGTTATTTTATAACCCAGCTGATTAAAATCACCAAATCCATAGAGTCGATAACCTGTTAAGTCAATATCGAAATTCATACTACCATTGTTGCCTTTTTGTACAGTTGCATAGGCTGTGTAAGGCACTAAGATACTCATACTCATAAGCACTACAACAATTGCAGAAATTGCGGTTAATTTTGGTCTCATATTCAATCACCTCATTATATTTTGTGACAACAGAGGTGAATTTATTTTTTAAAAACTTGTTCCAGAAAAGGGCGCTTTAATTGAACAAGCAGCTAAAAGGATCTTTAATCGAAGATCCTTTTTTCATGCCTATAAGGGTGATTATGTGAACTAGCGTTTTTTCGTTAGTTGAAGAAGAAAAATCAAAAGCATTGTTTAACAGAGTCTATTTTAAAGAAGTAACAATCAAAAAAGTTCGTAAAAGACGTTAAGGAATCGACTTTTTTTTCTTCTTAATGAACTAACGCACCCGTTAGTTCTATAAGAAAAGCAAAGCATATTCAAGAATCGCGCCCGATTCTTGAATAATCAACAAATCTTCTATTAACTGATATTGAGAAATAAGAAAAGCACAGTTATTTGTATACCTATTTCACATAATCAGATAAGAACACTAAATTATTTTGTTTCTATACATTACCTTATTTACATGATGCCTTACGGTATTATGACCGGCTTTAGTACCTTTACCAATAGCTATAAGCATAACATCTAAATACCTATCAGAAATATTTAAGATTGCTTTTAATTTCTTAGAATCATAGCCTGACATAGTAATTGTTTCAAAACCTGCTTCATTTGCTAACAAAATTAATGACATTGACGCAAGACTTACATCTCTAGTTAATTCTAACTTTAGATCTTCATTTGATTTATTTTCATAATATTTTATTGCAGCATTCGCTAGATATCTCTTAGCGATTCATCAAAAAAACCTGCTTGAAAGCCTTCTTCATGTATCTTAATAATATTATCTTTATCAAATGCTTGATAATCACCCAACATAACAATTAAAGTTGAAGCTTCTACCACTTGATGTTGATTAAAAGCTATAGGTAGCAATAAATTTTTTAAGTCTGGTTCATCAATAATTAAGTATCGAGTTGCTTGAATATTATTTCCGTTAGGTGACTTACTTGCACTTTCAATTAATGAGGTTAGAATTTCTGAACTTATTTTATACCTTGAATCATAATGTCTAACTGATCGTCTTTTTTCCAAAATATTTTTTACACTCATTTTATCAACTCCGAAATTTTTATTTATTGCTCCTTTAATTATAGTAAGCAATAATAAATGAGAAAATAACGCACAAAAATGTGGTATAGCCACTTTTAAGTGCCTATTCAGGAGGGACAGTACATGGTTAACTATAATACTGGAATCAACATTTTTATGAACATTGCAGGTGGAAAATGGAAATGTTTAATACTCTTTTTCTTGAGCCAAAAATCAGTAAGGACAAAAGAGTTTTACGAATTAATACCTGGAATTACACAAAAAGTCTTAACAGATCAATTGAAACAATTAGAAAGAGATGGACTTGTACGAAGAGAAATATTTAAAGAAGTACCACCAAAAGTAGAATACAGCTTAACTGATCTAGGAAGATCATTTGTACCAGTATTAAACACAATGTGTGATTGGGGTAATAAGTATGCAATTATAAAAGGTATAGATAAAGATCCACAAATTTATTGTGATCATAATTAAACCTAAATTCACATTTTTGACTTCTGAAGAAGCCTGGCGGCTGCATAAAAAAGTGGGGTTCTATGCAACCTCTTATTCAATATAATGGCCCAATTGTTGAATAAAGATCAAACAGCTCTTCAACTATCCTGCCCCTTTAGTTGCATAACAAAAAGCTGCCTTAAAGACAGCTCCGATCTTCAGCTAACGCACCCGTTAGTTCTATAAGCTCTTAAAGTCCACCTTGTTCTAAACCGTCAATTTTTACCCCCCTACTCCACTCACGATCGATTTTTAATTCATTATTGGTGGTGGATAGGGTTAGTTCTCCTTTTTTCTCATACATTTTAGATGAGTTTTCGTCATAAACTTTAAATGTCGTTGTATATAAGTAATCGATTGTGCCATCATCATTTTTGCTTTGTTCTTCAAGTTTCACATCTTGTACTTCAATACTTTTATTAATTTGTTTGGATACCAATTCTGGTATTTGAAATTTACGGTTAGCGATTTCAGCATTATATTGATCTTCGGTTAAATATCCTTTAATCTTTTCTGCGATTTCATCAAATTTCGGGGGATTGGATGGATATTTAACCGTATATAGATCTGTACTATAATCTTTAAATAATTTTTCTGCCTCTTCTACTTTGACCACATTTTCCTCTTTAACGGATTTTCCTTCTTTTTCTTCACCGTTTTCTTTGACCACATCTTTGTTACAAGCAACTATACCAATAAACAATATAGACAAAAACAATATACAAAGAATTTTCTTTATGATAGCCACCTCATTCCATTCAAATGAACCTACACTACATATTCTATACAAATTATGAATTACCCTTGTTGAACTATCCTGCCCCGATAGTTCCATAAAGAAAAGGATTGCCACAGCAACCATCTTGTTAAACTCAAGAATCCGTTACTGAAGCAGATCAGAATTAGTTGTGATCAGTATTTCTTCTATACCAATCCTCTAATGACATCTCTCCAAAGGATTCCTCAAAGTCCAATCTCAAAGGAGCAATCAATTCAAGTGGATTTCCGTCTGGGTCATTAAAATAAATAGCTGCGTGAGCTTGTGGATTGTTATCAAGAACTAAAGGTTGTTGTTCTTCAGTTAAGTCAAAGGTTGTACGAATTTCGATTCCTTTACTATTTAACCAATCCTTTGCTGATGTCATGTCTTCTATATCTATTTGAAAAGCTACATGTCGTATTGAAGGATGGTACGGAATTTCTACTTGGTTTGTTTCCCATAGACCAAGCCAACTTTTACCTTTCTCAATCCAGAAGAAAGCTAATTTATCATTTTGATATGCAATTTCTAAATCTAACTTTTTATAAAATTTTATTGAGTTTTCAAGATTACTTACAGGTAAATGTGCCTCATAAAGACCTTTTATCATTTCTCGTCCCACCTCGTTATGATATCTATAAATTCCTTATATTTACTGTACCATACTAATATTTGGAATCTCAGATATTAGTATTAATTGTCACATTTATAATCGTAGTTTTTGAGTTGAATTAGAATTTTGTTGAACTAACCTGCCCCATTAGTGCCATAAGAAAAAGAGCTGCCATAGCAACTCCTTATTGAAGTAAAGCACCCGTTAGTTCATTAAGATTTACATTTTATCCCTGACGTAATATCTTTTGAAACATTCTCGGTTGATGTTTTTCAAAACCTTTTATCAATTCTTTTCCAAAAATAGTGATGGTTTCTTCCCAAGGATGTCCTAATAATCCCCATTCAAAATTCTTATGAATAAAAAAGTAATAATCACCGTTTGGAAAAATAGGTACTGTCCATTCATCAAATTCACTTTTCGGAAACTCCATACGGGGATTTATCCAATAACTTGGATGTTGCCAATCTAACGCATACATATATTCTTTTTTCTGTGTGAGATCTTGAAAAACAAGCAATGACTTATCCTCTAGATCATTGTAAATCTCATCATAAGTATCTGAATCTCCGGACCAATTTAAATACGGGGATACATCATATGTGATAAATGGATTTGGCACTTTAAAAGATGGGAAGTTTGATATGCTTGGTTCAAAAGTAAATTCATCGTATATCCTATCCCATACCTCTTTATATTCTATTGTAGATAATTCAATCCAATTTTCCATTTGAATAGCCACCTTTACGATGTTTTTAATGAGGGTTATTATATCACTTCTTCTTCAACTATCCTGCCCCTTTAGTTCATTAAGCAAAAAGGCCACCAAAAGGCAGCCCTGGATTTCAACTAACACACCCGTTAGTTGATGAAGTATGTAACTTACTAATTGGTTCCCTTGCACTTATAAAAGCTTAGTAAAGTTGAGTTGAGTCTTGCTCTCCATGAATCATATCCGTAATGGCAACATAAATGTTTGGTGGATACTCAGCTATTCTATGACAGAGGTACAAGAACGACTCAACACCATAAGTTAGATAAATTCGAACGGGTAGTCCCTCGTCTTTAAGTTGTTTACAAAGTTCAGGACAAATTCCGTATAGCATCTCTGCTTCCACATTTGGGTTTTGTAAATAACCACGTTCGATGATTTGTTTATGTATAACTTCATCATGAGAAGCAATTGATACTTGGTGACCAGCTTTCACACATAAGTCCACTAATTGGATATAACGTTCATCCAACTTGCCTGAACGAGGAATACATATATCTGATGGCTCTTGGTATGCACCTTTAACTATACGAATTGTCCCAGGGTAGTTAAGTAATGTATTAAGGTCCTCAAGTGTTCGATGTAGTTGGGCTTGAAGTGTGACCCCTACGTTGGAATATTCCGAAACAACTCTTTTGTAAATGGAGAGTATCTGGTCAGTTTTGGCCGATTCTTCCATACTAATCATAAGAGAAAGACCGTGGGACTGTGCTTCTTTAGCAATTTCTAGTAAATATTCATATGCAAGTTCAGGATTAACAGATAAACCAATATGCGATAAATCCAAGGATATGCGAGAACTTATTCCACGATTACCACATTCTTTTATTAAAGCTATAAATTCCTCTTTGGCTCGAACGCACTCCTCTTTGTTTATAGTGTTTTCCCCGATGAATTCCAGCGATATATGGTATCCCTTATGTATAAGTTGGTCTCCAATAGATACTGCGTCTTCTTTTGATTCACCTGTTACAAATCGTTTAGCCGATTTTTGAAATAACGGATATAGTTCAGGAGATTGTTGAATGCACTCTTTTATGTCTAAATTACGAGCAATAGATTTTAACGCATCTGCAAAATGTTTTTCGATTGATGAAATAACCAATTATACCCCTCATTTCGTTTGAATATTCATAATAATTATAATATAAATAAAAAACAAATACAGAAGAAAAAATTATGAAATTAACATCAGCCTTAAACAGCAAGCTCGTTGCATAATAAAAATGACGATACTTAGTTATTGAAGTATTGCACCTGTTAGTTCCATAAGATGCACTAGTGCAACTTTTATTTATTTATCTACTCCTGCATCTATTTTCCAGCTATTTTGCAACTTCCGGATATAAATGATCTGACCAATGTGATATGCGTTATGAGTTGACACATTTCCGAGTATTGCCCACCATTTTACGTGTCCAGGATAACCATTAACTTCTCTCTCAACTTTTTCTTCAGATAATAACTCTTGCCAACGTAAAAGCACCTCTAATAGTTGTTTTTTTAAGTCAGCAAAAGTATGATTTTCAGGAATAATAAAGCTGTTATTATTATTTCCTATTGAAGGCACAGCATCAACGTGAGATATTTGGTACCTTGTTTGCCATGTTTGATTCCAATATAGTAGATGCTGCACAATTTCAGCAATACTATTACTTTCTTCGTTTGGCTTCCAAAATGCATGTTCCTCAGACAATCTTTCTACTGAATCTGAAAATGGTAAGTACCAACTTGGGTCATTAGCATTTGCCAACAACTGATCCGATAAAACATCTTTTGCATGAACCATAACAAACACTCCTAATTTTTATATACTGTTTTTTCTAAATCTTTAAACAATGTCATCTTAATTATATTCTACATAGTATATTGATTGTCCTGTTCTTATTAAGCTAACCTGCCCCGTTAGCTTAATAAGAGGAAAATTGGATTTGAACCATAAATACATTCAGTAATCAAAACTGTACTTCACTAAAAAAGGGAAAAATAAAGAGATAAGAACACTATATATAATCATTATGGAAACAGTATAAGAAGTGGATAATGATAATTGATTTGATATTATAAAGCTAAATATCCATATTGGTGGAACTATAAGCAAAGATATTATAATTCTTGAAAAGAAAGTTATCCTATGCTTCATGCCACATTGATTGCATTGAATAGGTCTGTATGCTAAAAAAAGAGATTTTGAGATTTTACCCCATTTAAATTGAGTATTGCATTTATCACATTTCTGTAAATTCATATATTCCTCCTATATAGAATCTTTACTACAATTTCCATAAAGAAAGAGCTGCCTTCAAAGACAACTCTGTTCTTCAGCTAACGCACCCGTTAGTTTAAGTACATTTATTCACAAACTCAAATAAATTCACAAATTTATATCTGTTCAAAACTCTTTTCAGTAATCCCCTCACTTGTTAATTGTAA
>NZ_JBNNTG010000058.1:0-18234 GCF_050278525.1 Peribacillus sp. NPDC096540
AATTTCAAATGCCCGAATGGATTACTTACATAAAGTTTCTACCGAAATCATCAAAAACCACGATGTTATTGGAATGGAAGACTTGCAAGTGTCGAATATGATGAAAAATCACAAACTAGCTAAAGCTATTAGTGAAGTATCTTGGTACCAATTCAAAAAAATGTTGGAATACAAAGAAAAATGGTATGGTAAACAAATCGTGACCGTATCTAAAAGGTTTGCTTCTAGCCAATTGTGTTCTAGCTGCGGTTACCAAAATAAAGACGTTAAACATCTGAATCTTCGTGAATGGGATTGTCCTTTTTGTTCTACTCACCACAATCGAGATATTAACGCAGGACTCAATCTAATGAATGAAGCCATAAGGCTTCTAACCGTAGGAACTACGGGAGTAGCCTAATTAATAATTGGCCGATAGGCTAATGTTCTTAGGAATCCCCCACTTCAATCAGACCGTAAGGTCGATAAGTGGTGGGTAGTTCAATATCGTAAAATTTAGGGTTGCGAGGTATTTTTGTTCAAACTTTATTTCAAAGCTACAGTATAGTTTGAATAAATAAATTAGTTTTAATTATCTTGTTTTAGGGGGAAATATTAATAGATTAATTTATTCGTTAGGGCCACAGAATGTGGAAAAAAACTGTGAGTACCCTATCTTTACTAAAGAACTTCAACAGTTACATCGGGATTACCAAAGATGTAATGATATGAGGGTTATGCGAGTGATATATAAGGATATTGAACTTCTAGAAAAGACTATTGAATATATAATTTTGTACGCCTCCCCCAATGGTTAGGCGTTCTTTATTTGTTAAAGTAAGGGAGACCGTCTTAGGACGGTCTTCTTAAGTAAGTAAAGGTTTTCTACCTATTTGTAAAGGGAAAGAATGTTACCTTGTTGATTTTTAGATTTTTTTAAGATAAAGAGACAAAGCAATCCAATAGTAAGAAAGAAAAGACCTATAAAAAATGCCTTTGTTTCTATAAGACAATAAAAACAAGTAAAAGCTGAAAGCCAAAAGAAGCCACTCAGCAACTAATAAGATGTTCATATAAATTCTACGCATTAGATTCTCCCTTCCAAAAAGTCTATTTTTAGATTTTTTTTGGTGAGACGCACTACTGATTATCAGAGGATTTAACTATTAATGTAGATTTTCTTTTTAATTTCATTTCTCTAGCAAGCTGTTTAGCTGCATATCTGGTTTATACGATTTTTCCATTAGACAATTTATAATTATTTATCTTATGACTCCAGTAAAATGACAGGAATCTGGATGAAGATTATTATCTATTGGCTTTCCGTTAAGATCATTACTTGCACAGATTCCCTTAAAGTTATTTTTGCAAGTTTCACAAGTATTTGGTGTAAGAGAGTTTCCCCTTTTGTTCTGAAAAATAAAACCAGGGCTCTGTGATGCAACTAAGTGGGAAACTACCCGACTAAATAATATTATGAAGTGCTTAAAAATAAAAATGGAAACCCTTCTCTTACTTGAGAGTGCTTTTTTTGTTTTAACAAATCACTTTATGGTGTAAAGTAAATCACATTTTGTTCCATATTAGGGAAAAATGGTGCGATTTTCACGCTTAATTAGAGGAAACAAAAAATATAATGAGAATTACATAAGGGACAGGGAGGTTGGAAGAATTGAACACAATTAAAGATGTTATGTTTATTCAAGATATATTTAAACTAACTAAATCGGTTTTAAAGAACATGGTAGCTGATCTGATATTGATACGACCCTTAATAAAAGTGAATTAGCTTTAAGAATCTACCCAATAAGAGAACAATTCAATGAGGATACAATAGCTAAAATTGAAAACTGATAAGGAGAATGAAACGTCTCGGAATCCAATTTTCATACAAAAGATAAGATTCTTAATTTTAGCAATAAAATTCTTCAATTGAGTATTCACTCAAAATGGGTTTGGTTTGCTTTAATATACTCTTAACCGTTCTCGAGCCTATTGGATTGTTCGGGAAGAAATGATGCTGACCGCCACTTGATAATTCCACGATCTTTTATTTTGTCTCCCAATATTATCACTACTTTTGATAATGAATGAATCAGGTTCTGAGAGTAGGACTATTTCAAAAAAAAATTCTTATTAACTTAATAGGAGGTTAAATACAATTCTTGTCAGATTGCATGAATATTGACGGTGATTAGGAGGGCAGAGAGCTTCTAGCAAGGGATTCATTCTACTTTTATCAAAAAGCAGTGGCGGTAAAAAAAACTTAATGTAACTTAAACGAATCTTTAATATTTGAACTTACAAATGAATGTTGTTCATATAGTTCAAGTATAAATATATATATCGAAGGAGGAGAAAGCTTTAACTATCTAATTTTTAGACTCCTTCTTAAATTGTAATAGAAAGGTGACAAAATTAATGAAGGACTTAATTAAAATTATTGTGGGAAATATTTCAATGACCTTTGCCTATGCTTATTTAATTGTACCTAATGAAATTATTAATGGTGGTGTGACGAGTTCCGCGTTACTATTAAATGCTTTATCTGGCTATAACATAGCCATGCTTGCTAATTTTGTTACAGGACTATTATTAATTATATGTTTAGTTTTTCTAGGGAAAGAGTACTTTTTCAAATCAATAGTAAGTTCCCTTAGTTATATGCTTTTTTTAAACTTATTTTATTCACTGAATATAAGCATTAATGTAAACATCATTGTAGTAATTATCATTTCTTCGATTTTGATAGCACTAGGATACTATTTATGTATAACAGCAAATGCATCCACTGTGGGGTTTGATGTTATAGCTTTAATTTTACATCACAATAATAAAAAAATAGATATAGCAGCGACAATCAGGATAATTAATCTTATCGTACTATTATTGGGTCTGCTTGTTTATGGTTATACTTCGATCATTAAGGGTGTTGCGTTTACGCTGATCTTTTCGTCCCTTTTAAAGAAAATGCTTAATAGAAATCAGAAGGCAGTAATGATAGATACCGAAGAACAATTGGACAAAACAGCTAAAACGGAAAAATAGAATTACGAGATCAGGAGTCAGTCTGGTGTTTTGTAAACATAAAAAAAATTATGTCCTAATAATGACTTTTGAATAGTTGTCCAAATATTCTGATTTTTAAATTGACTTTAAAAGAGTCAAAGTGTATTATACACATAGAAAGTGGTACTAACATCATGACGTAGTGATGTTGGTTCCGTTTCGATTGTCATAATAAACTATATGGAGGAGGAATTAAGATAACAGAAAATCTAGAGCTTCGTCTCTTTGGTTACGAGTTTAAGTAATAAGCAGAAAAGACCTATTTTTTTGTGTATGCAGACAAAAGAATAAAGCTAGTGTTTGTTTCGGAAATGTCTATTTATTGGTAAATCCGCTCCGTTTTCAGGTTATGTATGATTTTTATTATGTAGTTGTGTTAAAGAAGCTTGGCTATTTAAGTAGATGTAAGCGTTAAATAGGTGGTTCCCCAAAATACTGAAAGTTGGTGGAGATTATGAAACATCAACAAGAAGAATTGAAACCTGGTCTTAAACAAAGACATTTAACAATGATATCTTTGAGTGGTGTCATAGGAGCTGGTTTATTCGTAGGAAGCGGTATTATTATTGGTCAAACAGGACCCGGAGCGATTTTATCTTACGTATTAGCAGGCTTAATCGTTGTTTTAGTCATGAGAATGCTCGGAGAAATGGCTACAGTAAACCCTAATACAGGATCCTTTGCTGTTTATGCAAGAGAAGGGGTTGGGGAGTGGGCAGGTTTTACTACAGGTTGGTTATATTGGTTTTTTTGGGTTATTGTAATTGCACTTGAAGCAACAGCAGGGGCAGCGATAATACATGAGTGGCTTCCTTCAGTTCCAGTTTGGTTAATAAGTCTCTCATTAATTATTCTATTAAAGCTTACAAATATATTTTCTGTTAAATCATTTGGCGAATTTGAATATTGGTTTTCTATTATTAAAATAGTCAGTATTATTCTATTCTTATGTTTAGGAGTAGCGGTGATTCTGGGTTTAATTCCAGCTATAAAGTCACCTGGCGCTTCTAATCTTTTGAACTTTGGTGGTTTTATTCCTAACGGGATTAGTTCAGTACTTGTTGGTGTAGCGATTGTTTTTCACGCTTTCGTTGGAGTTGAGATTCCAGCCATTGCAGCTGGGGAGACTAGTGATCCAGTAAAGTCTGTAAGAAGTGCATTAAATAGCGTTGTATGGCGTATACTTATTTTTTATATCGGTTCAATTGCTATACTAGTGACACTTTTACCTTGGAATTCAGCATCCTTGCTGAAAAGTCCTTTTGTTGCTGTTCTTGAAATGATGGGAATTCCTTCGGCTGCTTTAATTATGAATATCGTAGTTCTAACCGCTTTGCTTTCCTGCTTGAATTCAGGGCTTTATACGAGCTCTCGTATGTTATTTTCTCTTGCACAAAAGGGTGATGCCCCAAAATTATTTTCAAAAGTGAGCAAGAATGGGGTCCCGGTTTTAGCAGTAATTGCAAGTACACTGTTTGCCTTTATTAGCACAATTTTTAGTTATATTTCTCCTGACAAAATATTTTTCTTTTTAGTAAATTCTTCTGGTGGGATTGGAATTCTTGTCTATCTAGCCATTGCGATATCTCATCTCCGTTTAAGGAAAAGGATGGAAAAAGAGAATCCTGGGATTTTCAAGATTAAAATGTGGTTATTTCCATACTTAACTTATGCAACCATCATTTCTATGATTTCCGTTTTAATATTAATGGCATTTATTGATTCACAGCGTCCACAGTTTATTTTTACGATGCTATTCAGTTTTATAGTTATATGTTCTTTCTTTTTATTTCGACGAAAAAAAGCGAAGTATATGGAGAATGAATTAAATATTGTTCCTAGCCCCCCTAATTCTGAGAAATTCTAAATATAATTAATCTAAATTTCTACGCCATCAATAGACATTAGGAATATGACAATTTAAAGATATACTGATTCAACCTAACCGATTAAATTCAGTATATTTGTTGCTATGTTTGCTTCTATGGATTTCCTCAGATGAAAATTCTTCAATTATCGGCATTTTTTAGCTAGACTATATGATTTCCTTAATATTTATCTGTAAAAAGTACTTAATAGAATTCAGTTTCAGGTAAATCATATTGTTTTACTCTTTAATAAATGATACATTCCTTCATTGTCAGTCCACAATTAACGCAAAGTCTTAAAAAATCTAATAAAAAAATCAACGAACTCTCTAAAGCTACGAAAGAAGATTTACAGTTATTTTTGGAGGAAGTGAAATAGTATTTCCTAATATCCGCATCGATTCACAAAGAGACTTTACGTGCTTTTTTAGAATAAGCTTTTTTTGTGAGAAATCAATAAATTAGGAGGGGGAAATAGAGTGAAAGGGAAGGTTCAGGCAGTTATATTTGATTGGGCGGGCACAACGGTAGATTATGGTTGTTTTGCACCGGTCCAAGGGATTGTAGAAGTTTTTAAAATAAGGGGGATTGATATTACCATTGAGGAAGCAAGAAAACAAATGGGCTTATTAAAAATTGACCACATAAGGGAACTCCTGAAAATGACTCGGATCTCGAAATTATGGGTTGATGCATTTGGGAGAGAACCTAGTGAAGAAGCTGTAAATGAACTATATAGGGACTTTGAGGATTTGTTATTTAAGGTTCTCCAAAATTACTCCAAGCCTGTACAAGGTTTAATTGAACTCGTTAGCAGTTTGAGACAACAAGGAATAAAAATCGGTTCAACAACTGGCTATACTCGTGAAATGATAGATGTTGTAGCAGGAGAGGCAAAAAAATGGGGCTATCAACCAGACTCTATTGTCGCGTCTTCAGAAGTGCCTACAGGACGTCCTGCCCCTTGGATGTGCTTTCAAACGGCTATTAACCTACAAGTATATCCACTAAGTAAGATTGTAAAGGTTGGTGATACAATCAGTGACATCAAAGAGGGGATTCATGCTGGAATGTGGACTGTTGGTGTATTAAAAGGCGGCAGCGAAATAGGCCTTTCTGAACAAGAAATCAACGAAATGGATCCGTATGAGCTCAAAAAGCGAATGAAGAATGCTGAAAATCGTTTTCTAAATGCAGGTGCCGACTTCGTTATTGATGAAATAGGAGATTTATTAGAAATAATTGATAGAATTAATTACAGATTGACAGAAAAAAAAGAAACTTTTATCGGGGGCTAAAACAGATATATTAATAAAAAAATGTGATATTACCACTTTTATCTGTATGTGCAAGGATATCCATTTTAAATAAATTCAAAATATTCAATTTATTCATTGACTGTTCGATGGAATGGTAGTATTATACATCTTATAACTGGTACGGACGTTGCAACGTCATTATCAGAAATACATTAAAGTTAAGGAGAATGTGCAATGGTCGAAACAAAAATGTTAAGAGGAACGAAAGTAAAAATGACACCAAGTGAAGCTATTGTTGAGACATTAGTGGCAGAGGGGGTCAAACATATATCGGGAATTCTAGGTTCTGCTTTTATGGATATGCTTGATTTATTGCCAACAGCAGGCATTCGATTTATTGGAGTTCGCCATGAACAAAGTGCTGCTCATATGGAAGATGCTTATTGTCGTGTCTCAGGTGTTGCTGGGGTTGTTATCGGTCAAAACGGACCTGGAATGACCAATATGGTAACCTCTGTGGCTGCGGCCAATCAAGCTCATACTCCTATGGTAGTAATATCTCCGTCAGCAGGTACACCAACTGTTGGATGGGATGGTTTTCAGGAATGTGATCAGGTTTCCATTTTCAAGGCCATCACAAAAGAAACGGTGAGAGTGACCCACCCAGGTCGAGTCGCTGATTGTCTACGGACAGCATTTCGAATTGCTTATGCTGAAAGAGGACCTGTATTATTTGATATCCCACGTGATTATTTCTATGGTGAAGTGGAGGATCAAATTCTTCAACCACATCAATATCGCGTAGATTCACGAGGATGCGGGTCATCTGAATCATTGGATAGAGCAGCTGAAATTTTAGCTGAGGCTGAGTATCCAGTTATTATTTCAGGTAGAGGGACAGTTGATTCGGATGGTATTGAGGAAATTAAGAATATTGCAGAACACTTGACAGCTCCGGTAGCTGTATCCTATATGCATAATGATGCATTTCCTGCAGATCATCCGTTAGCTGTTGGCCCAATAGGATATATGGGATCAAAAGCTGCTATGAATACACTAAAGAAAGCAGATGTTATTTTAGCGATTGGCACAAGATTATCCGTATTTGGTACATTACCATGTTATGACATTGAATATTTCCCTAAAGAGGCAAAAATAATTCAAATAGATATTAATCCAAGGCAAATCGCTAGAACCCACCCAGTTGAAGTTGGCATTATCGGTGATGCTCGTGAAGCTAGTCGAGAAATTATGAAACGGTTAAAGGAAATTAAACCTAATCTAAAACAAGAAAAAGCGCGGATGGTAGAAGTAACAAATGAAAAACAAAAATGGGAAGAAGAACTAGTAGAACTTGCGATGATAGATGGGACACCAATTAATCCACGTCGAGCTCTCTTAGAATTAACAAAAGTGTTACCTGAGAATGCTATTGTTTCAACAGATATTGGTAATGTATCATCAACTGCAAACGCTTACTTGAAATTTAACCAGAGTCGTAGACACATCGCTGCCCTTACATTCGGAAACACCGGTTTTGCTTATCCATCTGCACTTGGTGCCAAATTAGCTGAGCCGAATACACCAGTTTTAGCAATCGTTGGAGATGGAGCGTGGGGAATGAGCTTACATGAAGTAAGTACAGCAGTTGAAGAAAACATTCCAGTTATCGCGTGCGTCTTTAATAATAATGCATGGTGTGCAGAGAAAAAGAACCAAGTCGATTTTTATAATAATCGTTTTGTTGGTGCAGATATCCAAAATCCGGATTTTGCAGAAGTTGCTCGTTCAATGGGGGCAGTTGGAATTAGAGTGGAAAAACCTGAAGAATTAGGGCCTGTCATAGAGGCGGCAATAAAATCAAACAAACCTACCGTCATTGATATTCAGGTGGATGGAACCCAATTAGCGCCGCCATTTAGAAAAGACGCTTTAAAAATGCCTACTAGATTATTAGAAAAGTACGCTCATTTAGATCATAAAAACTGGGATAAATAATTTCTAAAAAGAATGTTGAAACGGGCGCGATACTTAATGGATGTATTTTGAGTTATCGCGTCTATTTACTCCTTAACATCAATATTTTCATACTCTTGTTTTCTATTTTGAGTTGGATCGGTATAGGTTACTTACTAAAATTCATTTCAATAAATAAAAAGGGGGTTTCAATATTGAAATTAGAAACTGAAACTAAAGACCTTGTTCAAATGGATAAAGATCATTTATGGCATGCGATGCATCGTTATAACGAAAAGGAAAGTCCCATGATTGCAACGGAAGGAAGCGGCTCATGGTTTACCGATACAAAAGGCGATAAATATTTAGATGGGGTTTCTGGATTATGGTGCTTGAATTTAGGACATGGACGAAAAGAAATTGCTCAGGCAGCGTATGAGCAAATGGTGAATTTATCTTACTTCCCATTAACTTTAAGCCATAAGCCAGCTATTGAACTATCTTCTAAAATAAGTGAACATTTAAAAGGTTCATATACAACCTTTTTCACTAACAGTGGATCTGAAGCGAATGAGACCGCTTTTAAAATCGCTCGCCAATATCATTCTCAAAATGGAAACCCGGGGAAATACAAATTCATCTCTAGGTATCGAGCCTATCATGGTAATACCTTCGGTGCTTTAAGTGCAACAGCTCAGGCGAATCGGAGAGTGAAATATGACCCAGCGGTTCCGGGTTTTCTGCATGTGCCACCACCATATAGTTATCGAAGCCCATTTGGAGAAAACGCAGAGAACTCTGACCTCCTTGCAGCAGACTATCTTGATCAGGTTATTAACTTTGAAGGATCAGAGACTGTAGCTGGCGTTATACTTGAACCATTCATTTCAGGCGGCGGGGTCCTTATCCCTTCAAAAGAGTACTTAACAAAAGTTTCGGAAATTTGTAAGAAGCATGATGTTCTTTTAATTGTGGATGAAGTGGTTTCAGGTTTTGGCAGAACAGGAAAAATGTTTGGATTTATGCACTCTGATGGGGTTCAACCTGATATTGTAACAATGGCAAAGGGATTGACCAGCGGTTATCTTCCACTAGGAGCAACAGCTGTGAACTCTAGGATTTACGGAAAATTTAAGGAAAACGGAAATTTAAATCATTTTAGACATGTGTCAACCTACGGAGGTCACCCTGCATCTTGCGCAGTTGCCCTCAAAAACATTGAAATTATCGAAAATGAAAATATTGTTCAACGAGTATCTGAACTCAGTGAATCAACACTAAGTGAACTCTTTGCATTGACTGCTCTTGAAAAGGTTGGAGAAGTGCGTGGAATTGGATTTTTATATGGAATTGAACTAGTAGAAGATAAAAAATCAAAAACACCTGTATCTGAAGAGCTAATGGGAAAGGTAATTGGGGCTTGTAAGAAAAAAGGCCTGATTATTGGCCGAAACGGAGATACAGTTCCTGGATACGGGAATGTATTAATTATTGCACCGCCTTTATCCTCAACTGTTGAAGATTTACACTTTGTCATAGAAACTGTTAAATCTGTTTTGTATGAATTGTGTTAACCCTTAATGTAGATAAAGGCTTCAGATAACTTTATTGGTCACGATTAAAGATGGGCATGATATGTCTAACTGTTTTGACATCCATGTCCTGTTTTTTTTTATATAAATGCTGATAGACTAATACAAAAGCGGAGGTATTATGGTATCTCAAAAAAAGTTATTGGTAATACTTGCGCATCCTGATGATGAGTCATTTCTTTGTGGAGGAACGATCGCCAAAATTTCTAAACATGGTGTACAGGTAACCTTACTTTGTGCAACAAAAGGTGAGATGGGTAGGCGTATGGGCAATCCCATTCTTGCAACGAGAGAATCCTTGCCGAAATTACGAGAACTAGAGTTAAAAAACGCATGTGAAGAATTAGGGATTAACGACCTACGGTATTTAAATTTAAGAGATAAAACAATTGAATTTGAAGACATCGATTTATTAGTGGAGCGAATTGTAAAAGTGATTCGAGAAATTCAACCCCATGTAATAGTAACGTTTGATGAGAAATATGGGGGACATCCAGACCATTGTGCAATTGGTCGTGCAGCGACAATAGCGTTTTCAAAATCCGGTGATTCAGATTTTTATCCAGATTCTGTTTTTTCTGCCTTTAAGGCCAAGAGACTATACTTTGTCCTTTGGCATACATATTATGAAAAATGGATAAAAGAGAACATGCTGAAAAGTGTGACTAAAGTAAATATCTCAGAAACTCTGCAGAAAAAGATTCGGGCTTTAAGGTCTCATCGTTCCCAAACTTTAGCCGTTCCTGAATTATGGGATAATCAAAAACCTACTTTACCTTTTTTAACAGAGTACGAGTATTTTATTAAAGGAAATCCTCCCTATATTATAGAAGAAACTGATCTTTTTCAAACAATAGAAATGTAGCGATGATCCATGATTTTTAAAGCAAACCGGGTTACAAGTTGTCTTTAATTATTTGGAAAGGGGGAAGGAATGAATGCAATTAGAAAAATATAAGCCCCTAGAGGAAACAAGTGAGGAACAACAAAATTCAAAATTACCTCTTCAAGAAAAGAAATCAAGCTTACTATTATGGATTGGTGGTATTGCTTTTACATTTTTTATCGCACTTTTAGGTTTGGGGCTGTCTAAAATTACAGGATTTGATCGAATTGGACCGCTCGCTTGCTCAATTATTATTGCAGTGATTTATCGACAAATTGCTGGCTATCCAGAAAAATTCCGTAAGGGCATTGAATTTTCCGCAAAAAAACTTCTCCGTTTTGCAATTATTTTATATGGTTTGAAATTAAATATTGATGTGATTTTTAATCAGGGTTTGCCTTTATTAGTTCGTGACATAGGAACCGTAGCTTTTGCGATAATCGTAATGGTTCTGATTGCAAAGTGGTTAAAAGCTGATCCTTCAATTTCGCTTCTTCTCGCGGTAGGAACGGGTGTGTGCGGTGCAGCAGCAATCGCAGCAATATCACCTATCGTGAAAGCAAAAGAAGAAGATACTGCAATAGGTGTAGGGATAATCGCCTTAATGGGGACACTTTTTTCTATAATTTATACCCTAATACGACCTATCCTTCCGATATCCGCGTTGGATTATGGGATATGGTCTGGTATCAGTCTTCATGAAATTGCTCATGTTGCATTGGCAGGAGCCCCAGCAGGTGAAGATGCGCTAGCTATTGCACTATTGGCAAAATTAGGCCGTGTCTTTTTGCTTATCCCATTATGCTTCATTTTTATGTATTGGATGAAAAAACGTTCTTCGGAAAAAACGGGTAAAGATGCAAAAATTGATTTTCCATGGTTCCTCGTTGGTTTTATAATGATGAGTTTAATTGGAAGCTATGTGTTTGGAACATATGTCTCAGTTTCTTCAATAGTAATGGAGGGTATTTCTAAAACTACTACATTTATTTTGACTATGGCCATGATTGGGCTTGGACTAAATGTAAGCTTGCAGGCGCTTCGTACAAAAGCCATGCGTCCACTTTTGGCAATGACCATTACTTCGTTGCTTCTTTCTATAATCTCGTATTTTATAGTCTAATGTTAGAGGGTCTTATAATTTGGGTGGCAGCTTCCCAGAGTTGTCTATAAAATCACTATGGAATTATTAAGATGGCATCATACGGAGGTAAGGGTATTTTTTGAGCGAAAACATCTTTTCCATTTTGAACTGTACCCTGAATAGTTGGAGCTATTCAGGGTTTTGTATATCCATGGATACTCGTTTAATTCATACAAAAAGTATGAACTTAGCAAGGATAATAATCACTGGGACCGTTTTGAGAACCAATTACATGTATAAAACTTTTCTGATTGATCGAAAGTGAGCGCTGTAATAGAAAACAAGCAGGGAACATCTCGCGTTTATTTCTAAAGACAAGTATAAGAATCAATTGATACCAGTTAATTTGAATATTATAACAATTTGGTTTACAATATAATCACTGATACGAACATCATAATGTCTTTTTCTGTTTGGAGGAAATTTTATGGAGCTAGACTTTAACAATCCAATCCCATTACATGTTCAATTAAAAATAATTTTAGAAGATCAAATTTTACAAGGTTTTTATAAGGATAAGATCCCAAGTGAAAGAGAACTCATGGATATGTATTCTGTTAGTAGGAGCACAGTAAGAGAAGCTGTATCTATTTTAGTTCGTGATGGGATATTAGAAAAAAGGCATGGTAAGGGGACATTTGTATCTCTTAAACCTGTTCAAGAATGGCTTAAGATGATTAGTTTTACTGAGACTACAAAAAATATGGGGATTAAATTACTAAATCATGGCCGTGTATTGACTCCTGAAAATATAGCTGATGCAAATGGGTTTGAGGATGAATCATACCATATTAAGAGGCTACGGTTACAAGGGGATGTCCCCATAGCAATTGAATTGCATTATTATTCTTTGGACCTAGGAAAAAAATTGACGAAATTCGATTTAAGCACCACAGTATTGTATGATGCGCTCGAAGGTGATCTAAACATTAACTTTTGTGAAGCGGAACAAATTATAACATGCGGCTTTCCAACAAAAGAAGATGCTGAACATTTAGGTATAACAGAAACGATGTGCTTGCTGATTACAGAACGAATGATTTTTGATTCTGATGGTAATTTAGTAGAATATTATAAAGGTTTATTCCGTTCAGATATGTACTCATTTGCTATGAAAATGTCCCGGAAGAATAATTGATTTTGTATTACCGACGCCATGAACTAAGCCTCTCTATTAAAGTAGAGAGGCTTAGTTTTTTTCGGTCCTCAAATCTTGAGAGATGGATTTAGACGGTTTTGAACAGTTTAAAAACACCAGTCAAGTTATTCTATTAAAACTCCATTATCTACAGTATGATTCCCCACCGTATTCAACATTGAATGTCCGTGTAAATGCGGTGAATTTTGATTGTGGCTCCTTTCTTATTTCAAATACAGTTTGTCACTTTTGGATAGCCATATCAGGTGATATTCTGACCGACCCATTCTCACCTAATTATAATGTAGAATCCGAACAAAAAGCATTTAGAAAACAAGTTGGTCCACGTGAAGTTTATGCCGATATAGGCGGTTAAGGCTTGCTTTTTTCCGGGGAAAGTCCTTTTTTCATATTAATTTTTATAGGATTGGTCCCTTAAGGAAAATCTATAACTGAAGATTATTAACTAGGGTGTTAAGGGTGGCTATGGAATGAACAAGATCAAGGATATAAATCCGGAAGATTTAAAAAAGATACTGACTGTAACCAAGCAAATGTCTTTTACAAAAAACTTCAGGTCTGCTACTGCTGAAGAATGGTTTGTTTTTATTCCCGGCTTTAATGATCCAGTTACTGGAGGCGCTGCTGGAAAGGCTATAGTTCACTACAATCTATATGGAAACAAAGATATGTTTATTAACACAACGGTCATTCTGGATGACCATGTCCTATTTGAGGAAGAAAATTTTCAGCTGGTTTACTCCATTTGTGATGAACTTGTAAATCGTCTAGTAGGATACGCTGATACACTACTGTCAGTACACGCAGGTTCAAACTCTTATAATGCTGAATACAAAAGATAATGGTCGTAAGAAGAATAGGAGGAAAAACAGTGCATCGTAATCTGGTTCAGTCAATAATCGAACATTCAGTCCCGCTTACAAGTGAAGCTGATTGGGATAAGCTCGTTCAACAAGTTAAAAATTCAAAATTTGTTTTGCTGGGTGAGGCATCACATGGAACATCCGAGTTTTACACGGCCCGAGTTGAAATAACAAAAAAACTGATTAAAGAAAAAGGGTTCACCTTTGTAGCCGTTGAAGGCGATTGGCCCGCATGCCAGGCGATTAATAGATATGTTAAAGGTTATGACTTAGTAACTAAATCCGCCCAGGATGTTCTTAAAAGTTTTAACCGCTGGCCGACCTGGATGTGGGCAAACGAGGAAATTATCGACCTGATTGAATGGATGAAAGAATACAATGAGTCTGGACAAAGTCAAACAAAAGTTGGATTTTATGGGATAGATATCTATAGTCTTTGGGAATCTATGGATGAAGTGATCCATTACTTAAAACAAATTGATTCACCTGACCTCGAAGCTGCCAGACAGGCATTCACATGTTTTGAGCCATTCAATCGGAATAATGAGGAGTACGCAGTTTCCTCAGGCATTTTTTCGGAAGACTGTATAAATGAAGTAGCCAAATTACTGACAACTATTCAGCGAACAAAAGAAAAATATCCCCATCACGAAGAATTGAATTTGAACCTTCAAGTGAATGCATTGGTAGCGTATAATGCAGAAAATTATTACAGGACAATGGTGGTTCATGACGATAGATCATGGAACATTCGAGATATGCATATGGTGGATGCACTTAATGAAATTATGGATTTTTACGGTTCTGAAGGCAAGGCGATTGTATGGGAACATAATACCCATGTTGGCGATGCCAGCGCTACTGATATGAGAGATTCCGGGATGATAAACGTCGGCCAGGTTATTCGTGAGCAAAACCCAACTGAAAATGTATTTATTGCAGGATTCGGAACCTACAGTGGAACTGTTATTGCGGCAGATGAATGGGGCATGAATTTTGAAGTAAAAACAGTACCCCCTGCAATGAATGGAAGTTGGGAGGAGGGTATGCACCTTTCAGGGGCGTATGATAAGATGCTCATTTTCACCGATGAAAATCGTCATCTATTCAGAGATAGGATTGGACATCGGGCGATTGGGGTTGTGTACAGACCGGAATATGAACAATTTGGAAACTATGTACCCTCTGTAATGTCAGATAGATATGATGCTTTTGTTTATATTGATGAGACTCAAGCCCTTCACCCGATTGTTCATGAAAAAGCACCCGTTGTGTAGTAAAAATACAAAGCCCTTTATAGCATTTCGTGTTATAAAGGGCTTGAAGTTATTACGGTTCCTTAGCTTGCCTATAGAGCCCTACCAACAATGGTGATTATGGAATGCACAATGTGTTATACACCGAAGATAATGTCCTTACTGTTTTAGAAGGAAAGAAGAATATTTAAAGTAGCGAAACTGTTTGTGTGTGGTAAATTTATGGGGCTTTCCAGAATGCCTTTATCTTGTCATTTTTAATGGACTGCTTCATCTAAACCTTTTATCTGTCGAATTACATATTCTTTATTTTTATTTTTAAAATCCGCTAATAATTTTAGTGAGTTTTCAGTGTCCTTTAGGGACAAGCGATCTTCTTCTAAGTACTTTTCCAGAAGTGCTCCTTTTTGAATCAGTCTTCGCGTTCGCTCTTCTAGCTTCGTTTGAAACTTTATGTTCTAGAACTCTCTTCTTTTGCTCCAGAACTTTAATTCTATCCTTCATTTTTTGTAATTCTTCGTTAGGCATATGAATTATCCTTAGCTGGCGTTATGTAAAAATGTTGGATTTACCCGAGCTATTGTCGGTAGAATCACAATAAAGATTTTGAATATTTTAAAATAAATCTCGTTAGAATATATATAATAATCTTGAGCCTTAAATAGGTAAATACTCATGAATCTTATTTAGCAAGAGTTGTTTGAAATGCTCGCTCTAAGTTTATTAAAAAATATAGATCAATACTTATTATAGAAGGAATACTTCAAAAAGGTGCTAAAAAAATAGTGGTAGCATTATTTTAATATTTCTAGACTTGTCAAAGAAGAAAGCTACAGTTTAATAGATGTGGTGTGGGGTAATTAAGTGAATACCCGACTACCTTTGTTGAATAATTTGCATATTCGCACAATCGAGCGTTTTCTAAAGTAAAGCTGTGACTTATTTTCAACAATAATTATCTTACTATTGTTTATATTCAGTGTTCGATATATAATTTAGAAAATTAAATTAACTTTAAAAGAGGTAAAAATGAAAACTTTAGAACGTTTTAGTCAGTTTGTTAGTAGTACATTTGCCATTTGGGTATTAATTTTTGCAACACTTGCTTTTTTGTCACCAAATACATTTTCCTGGATTGGCGGATATATTACCATTTTATTAGGAATTGTCATGTTCGGGATGGGTTTAACCATTACGGTAGACGATTTTAAAGAAGTATTAACGAGACCAAAAGATGTGGCGGTTGGAGTCATTGGTCAGTTTGTTATTATGCCTACTCTTGCTTATCTTTTGGCGAAAGGATTTAATTTACCACCAGAGGTTGCAATAGGAGTTATATTAGTTGGATGTTGTCCGGGCGGAACTTCGTCGAATGTCATGACCTTTTTATCTAAGGGGGATGTGGCCCTCTCTGTAACTATTACGTCTATCACAACCATACTGGCACCATTTGTTACACCTGCACTTATTTTATTATTCGCCAGCGAATGGGTTGATATCGCGCCAAGCTCTTTATTTATTTCGATTGTACAAGTAGTCCTCATTCCGATAATCTTGGGAATTATCGTGCAAAAAGTATTTAAAAAACAAGCAAAGGCCAGTGTGAAAGTGTTACCGTTGGTGTCAGTAATCGCAATCGTAGCGATTGTATCAGCCGTTGTTGCTGGAAGCCAAGAAAAAATCGCTGAAACAGGATTACTTATTTTTGCGGTTGTTATTTTGCACAATACACTAGGTTATATTATCGGGTACCTATTTGCCAAACTATTTAAAATGGATTTACCAAAGAGAAAGGCCATCGCAATCGAGGTCGGTATGCAAAATTCGGGATTAGGGGTTGCTCTGGCATCAGCTCATTTTTCACCTTTAGCAGCTGTACCAAGTGCCATCTTCAGTGTATGGCATAATATTTCAGGCCCTATTTTGGCAACAATCTTTAGACGTATGAAAGATAAATAAGAAACAAGCAATATGAGTTAACTCAAGCTATATAAAACAAGATAAAAAATGAAGAAAATGCAATCATAACTCCCGCATTTTCTTTATTTTTTTATATGTGAAATTCTACTTTGTGTATGATCATTACTTATGGGTAGCGTCAGATAAATAAATTAGAAAATTTCATTTTCTCTTTATCAACAAAGGATTATGATTGGAAATTCAGAAGGGATTTAACGATTTCCCATCCACTTAAGTCAGTTTGGAGTTATTCTGATACAGGCATTCCTTATCTAAATCCAGAAATTGTACTTTTATATAAAGCAAAAAACACAAGAGAAAAAGACCATCAAGACTTTATGGCGATAATAGACAATCTAGATAATCAGAGGAAAAAATGGCTTCATTATGCTATACAATTACACGAACCAGAACACAAATGGCTTCAATTCTTAACTAACGGGGCAGTTTAGTTGAATAACATTTTATATAATATAAACATGGTTAAAATAGGGAAAAATTAGGTGGTGTGTGGATGTTCTCATTCAAAGTAGATAATCAAATAGTGAGTTACTTCAACAGCAGCACCAGAGGAATTATTCAAATTAGTAGATAATAACAGAGAACATTTACGAAAATGGCTACTTTGGGTTGATAAAAGAAAATCTGCACAGGATTTTGAGCCTATCATACCCATATGGATAACCAATTATGCCAATAATAATGGTTTTGATGCTGGCATTAGATATAATGGGGCATTAGTTGGAATGATTGGTCTTCATTTTATTGATTGGAAGAACAAAACTACAAGTATCGGCTATTTTTTGTCAGAAGAAGCACAAGGGAATGGAATAATAACTAAGAGTGTAAGTTCATTAGTGAACTACCTATTTAAAGAGTTGGATTTAAATAGAATTGAAATTCAGGTTGCAGTTAATAACTTAAAAAGTATATCTATTCCACAAAGATTGGGATTTGTTCAAGAAGGAATTAAACGGGATGGACAATGGTTATATGACCATTACGAAGACTTAATTATATTTAGCCTATTAAAAAGCGATTGGGAGAAAATCGAGTAGATTAATTTAAAATAAGGTTATACGACTTCATGCTTAATGAACTTACATGTGCTATAGCTGAAGATCGGAGCTGTCTTTAAGGCGGCTTTTTCTTGTGTGCCAGGCATGGCAACTATCTAGGTGGTGAAAGTCCACTGTGGGGGTACACATCGACCAACCACTAAGGAAGCGCAAGGTACTTATCGT
>NZ_JBNNTG010000059.1:0-16557 GCF_050278525.1 Peribacillus sp. NPDC096540
GTTAAGTAAAATTTTCATTTTATTTTGGTTTTCTTGCATATATAATTTCCTTTCTTTAAAGTGGTTTCCCACAACTTAATTTTATTTCTCTCTCTCTAAATAAGGATACCCATCCAAATCCAAGTTAATCATTAAGGAAGTCTGCGCTGTTTCTCCCACAGTGGTTGCCCACCGTCATAAGAAGTGGTTTCCACATTGGATAAACCATCCACTGTTTTGACTGCACTTGCCAAATTATCTGTCACTTGCTGTTTTACCTGAGTTGCTTGATACCCAGGTACTCTCATACTTACCGAAAGAGTTGTATTATTAATTCCAGGCAAATAATCGCGTTGCATCTGGTATGCGGAAATACCGCCCCAAGACAAAATGATGACAACACACACAATCATAAGAATGGCTCTTTGCATGGTTGCCTCTACTAATTTTTTCATTATTTTACCTCCCTGATTGTTTAACCAATAACTATTATGAAAAACCCCTAATATCTTTTGACAGCTACATGAATTCAAATATGATACTGTTATCCAAAACTGGGTAACCTAAGTATATAAAAGGAAACTTTTTGTTCTATGAATAAATGATTAAAAATTCCTTAAAATGCAAAAAGAATGTTAGGTAAGGATTATCTTAAGACAAGTGAGATACTTGGTGGCTTCTGTATTAAGACTCTGTGGGGCACAAGGATAGTTTTTCCTTTAATATTTAAGAAAAGCGGAAGAATATATCGAAAATGCTACATAAATGCGTAGATTGTTCGACGTCAGGGGGGACTACCATGTTCAATCAGATAGTAAAAGCTGTGCCCAATTTATTTACGATTGGAAATTTATTGTTCGGTTTACTTTCAATTACCTATATTATGAATGGCTTTTTGGAAGTAGCTTCCGTTTTTATTTTCTTTTCGGCTGTTTTAGATCTTCTTGATGGAAGGATTGCGAGAAAATTAAAAGTGAACAGTGAATTTGGCGTGGAATTGGATTCCTTGGCTGATATTATTAGTTTCGGGGTTGCTCCTGCACTTCTATTTCATTCGATAGCAGCACCATCGATTTTAACGTCTTTGGCATTTATCCTTTTCCCAACGATGGGAGCATTAAGATTAGCTAAGTTTAGTGTTAAACCAACCATTGGGTATTTTAAAGGATTACCTATTCCAGCTGCTGGATTACCATTGGCTGGTATGGGATTCTTTTTATATAGCAATGCGTGGATTACCTTAATACTCGCTCTCTTAATGGTAAGTCCAATAAGGGTAAAAAAACTTTAATTTTATTATCCTTTGTAAAAAAGCTAGGAACCTTTTTAGAAAGGGTACAGCTTTTTTATTTTATCCATAAACCTTTTTTTCACTTAATACAAGATTAAAAATTCATTAACATAGAAAATGAATTCATTTTTCGTGCTAAATTGTAATTAGATCTAAAGTTGTAGAATTATTTACTCAAAAGTTTCTTTTTATAAAAAATGGAGGCATTTATTTGTCATACTTAATAAATTTATTTGAACAGCACAGTTATCTGATATTATTCATAGGGATTTTTCTAGAACTCATGGCTCTACCTATTTCAGGTGAATTTTTAATGAGCTACGCTGGGTATTTTGTATTTCAGGGAACAATGAATTACCCTTTGGCACTCCTGACAGTCTTTGTTGCAGGTGGTGCGGGAATTACTGTAACCTATTGGATTGGTAAGGCAGGAGGGTATAAACTAATTGAAAAATACGGAAAATATATCCATCTGGGACCAGAAAGATATAAAAAAGTATCCGCTTGGTTTGAGCGTTCTGGCAGTAAACTGTTGGTCTTTGCTTATTTCATTCCAGGCATTAGACATTTCACTGGTTATATTTCGGGGATTTCTAGAATGCCGTTTCGAAAATTTATTATTCCAGCTTATACAGGTTCATTTTTATGGGGATTTTGTTTTATTACTCTAGGAAAAGTATTGGGACCTCACTGGGAGGCCTTCCATCATTCAGCAAGTAAATATTTCATTATTTTTATTATTATTTTTGGGGTATTGTTAGTTGGGTATTTCACTTATCGGTTTTATAAAGTTCAAATTAAAAACTTTTTTATTCATTTAATTAAATGGTTAACATATCGACTAAAAACCATAAGAAAAACAGAAATCTTTCTTATTTTTCTCACTTTAGTTTTAATCGGTATGGTGACCTTGATGCTGGGAATGGCTCAAGACTATTTATATAATGAGTTTACTCAATTTAATGTAATTGCTGAATATATAGTGAAGTCTTCATTATATATGAGTTGGATGAAAGGGTTGTTAGTATTTCAATCCCCTTATGTACTTGGAGTAATTATTGGGGTAACGATCATCCGCATTTGGAGAAAGAGAAGGAATAGGCTGCTTGAGTATTTTCTACTTATCGTTTCGGTTTTAGGAGCGAGGCTGTTTCATGAATCAATTATGCAGATTTTTTCCTATCTCCAATCATTAGGGTTCGTTGCGAAATTTCATTCCGCAAATTTTCCTGATATAAATGCTACTATTACAATAATTATCTATGGAACATGCTTATTTTTACTCATTCGTCATTCAAAAAAAAATTATACGTCCATATTCGTTCCTTTAATGGGGTTAATATTATTAATGGGGTTAGCAATTGCAAATATTGCATCGACCGATTTACTTCCAAGTGATATTTTGGGTGGATATGTATATGGCGGTGTCTGGATAACTTTTAACTTTTTGTTGTTTGAAATGTTACGGCTTGTTTTGGATAAGGTTAAAATTGAGAATAAAACCCAAATAATACCTTAAGGTGTTTTGAAGGGGCGAATAAAAAGTGAAAACATATTTTAGTAATCAAAGACGAAACTCAAATTGCTCGTGTCTTAAAAATGGAATTAGAGTATGAGGGCTATCAAGTAACAGTTGAACACAACGGTAAATCAGGATTAGAAACAGCATTTCTAACAGAAATTGACCTAATTTTATTAGATGTAATGTTGCCTGGTTTAAGTGGTATCGAGGTATTGAGGAGATTAAGAAAGGAAAACATACAAACTCCTGTTATTCTTTTAACTGCTTGTTCTGTCCAATTTGACGCCGTATGCGGGGAAACTCGCCTGTACGGTGTGAAGTGGGGGAAAAGCAGGCGATAACGTCAAAAGCTTACTTATCACTATAACAATGAGCAGTTGCTTTTTTACTTGGCGGATCCGAATAGTTCTATAAATGATTGGATGTAAATAATTAAGAAACCCAGCTAATCTTCTCATGTGAAGGTAGCTGGGTTTTTAAAGTTGGATGTGCAAAATAGCACTTAAAATATACGCAAATTATCGGTCAAAGTGACAGATTATTTTTAGAGAATTTTTTTCTATAACCAAAAACGGTCGTTTATGGAATCCTATTGTAAAAGTACAAACTGGAAGAAAATTAGCCTATCCATACAAATAAAAACGGTTATTGCAATATATTTTAAATTACTATATACTACATTACAACAGTAATGCACTATATTGGGAGGAGGCGGAGACAATTCTGAATACGGATAGTACTAAGCCTATTTATGTGCAAATTGCAGATTGGATTGAATCAGAAATTTTAAATGGACATTTTGAGAGTGATGGGAAGGTGTACTCACAATACCAATTAGCTGAAATGTTTACGATCAATCCTGCAACTGCAGCAAAGGGCCTCAATCTTCTGGTGGACGAAAATATCCTGTATAAAAGGCGAGGACTTGGAATGTTTGTCTCTGGTGATGCAAAAGAAATCATCATCAATAAACGAAAAAACCAAACATTGAAGCGATTAGTACGGGAGTTGGTTTTGGAAGCTAATCGGTTACAAATAAGTGAAATAGAATTAATCGAAATGATAAAAGTGGCAAATAATCAGGAGGCTGAACAATGAGGGTGATTGAATGTACGGATTTAACGAAAACTTATTTAAGAAAAAATGTTTTAGATAAGCTCTCTTTTTCAATTGAAGAAAATAAAATAACGGGATTAATTGGTCGAAATGGAGTTGGAAAAACCACCTTACTTAAAATTATTGCTGGGTTCATCAAAGAAACGTCAGGACAGGTCAAGGTTTTTTCCGAAAGACCATATAACAGCCTGAACGTCTCCATAAACTCCATCTTTGTGGACGACCAAATGAGTTTTCCGCCAGCCATACCACTTGGTGAAATATTAACAGTGTCGGGTAACTTCTATCCAAATTGGGATAGGGAATTAGCTAAGCGCTTGTTTGACTATTTTTCTTTTGATCCAAAATCTTATCACAATCGGCTTTCAAAAGGAAAAACAAGTACCTTTAATATGATTATCGGCTTAGCATCCCGTTGTACATTAACAATTTTTGATGAACCCACTACAGGAATGGATGCAGCGGTTAGAAAGGACTTCTATCGAGCATTGCTCAAGGATTATATTGCTTATCCCCGTACTATTATTTTATCTAGCCATCACTTGGATGAAATTGAGGATTTACTGGAAGATGTGTTACTCATTAAAGAAGGGAAAAAACATTTCCAAATGTCAATCTCTGAGTTAAAGGAATGGGCTATCGGATTAAAAGGAACCACAGAAGAAGTACTTAATTTATCGGATGGAAAGGAAATACTTTTTAAAGAATATTTCGGTGTGAATACGATGTATGCGGTTGTAAAAAATGATTTTTCTGAGTCCTTACTTAATAAAGCGCACCTTGTAGGAGTGGAAATCTTACCCGTTCAATCTAGTGATTTATGTGTTTACTTAACCAGTGAAACGAAAGGAGGAATTGATGATGTCTTTAACAAGCGTTAATTTGTGGGAAACGGTAAAAAAACAATACTTCTTTAAGCTAAAAGCAAATATAGATGCTTTTAGTTCACTCATTGGAATTCAGTTATTAGCGCTTCTCTTTTCATTTGGCGGCGTTGGTTCAGTTGGAATGGGAGGAGGGAATTTTAGTATTAATATAAAATACTATTCTGCAGATTTAGTCATTGGTTTCACACTGATATGGGCTTTCGTTACAGCGATTGTAATCACTACGAAACCATACCGAAATCATGATTTTACGTTCGTAACCAATCGCCTTAGTAGCAGCCTGTCGAATATTTTATATTTATTAACGGCAAGTATCGTTGGGAGTATCACTGCCATTCTGGCTGGGAATTTACTGAAAATCTTAGCTCATATTTTGCTTGATGATCAGATTTATAGCTTTAATACTGGGCTTCAAGAACTTGTTATGGGTATAGGTGTAACAATTTTATATGTTTTCTTAGTTACCTCCATTGGTTATTTTATTGGGACACTGGTCCAAGAAAGTAAATTGTTTATCATTCTTATTCCGGTTTTGTTTTTTGGAATACTATTTCTTGAGGCATCGATGCAAAAAGAGCCTTTTCCCATAAATGTATTTAAATTTTATGGGATGGAATCAACGCTTTCTCTATTTATTATCAAAGTGATTGTAACGGTTGCTGTATTTTTTACAGCTGCTATAAGCATCTTGAATCGAATGGAGGTAAGACGATGACCGTTTTGACAGCAATTTTGCCGTTAGTCATCCTGATTCTTATATTTGGTGTTTTCATTTTTATGGTTAGGCTTGCCAGAAAATTTGCAACTCCCAAAGTAACTCACTGGCTTCTCTTCATCTATATAGGCGCACTGCTTCTAGGCACTGTTTTTGTTCCTTTCATCATTGATGATTCGTTGAGTCAGAAAGGAATGGAAAAAGCCATAGATACAGATCGGGAATTAAGTGATTTATATACGAAACTTAATGAGGGAGAGATCGATCAGATTGATGCTAAGTATTTAATGAAAGAAAGTAGTTTTAGTAATTACCAAAATCAATCAATAAGGGTCGAATCTAGCAACAATGACAGTTCACAGATTTTCGTAGAAAGAAAAGCAAATAACGATGACACGATTGAAGCTTTCATTTTTGGCAATGGATTAATAATAGACGGTTACGATTTTTCTAGAAAACTGAAGCCTTATCATCTTGAGTTAATGGAAAATACCCTTACCATTAATCTTCCACAGCAACAAGATATTAATCTTATAATAACTAAAGCTGATTTTCCAATACGGCAATTTACAGGTGAATCGATCATAAATCCATATTTTAGTACCGGGGACCAAGTCGTTTATTTACGAATACCTAATCATCTTGAGTTAATAGCTGGTGATCATGTTTTTCTTGAATTTATTGAGAAGTAGACGAGTGGTTGAGAGGATTTTATCGCTTTGCATAGAATACAATCATGCTCTAAAGTTTTTGTATGAGAGTACAGAAAATCAAAGACTGCTGAAGAAAGCGAAAAGAATAAAAAAATGATAAAGATTAACACTGAACTTTTATAACCTTAGATACTTTACATGGGATTGGATGAAATGATGAGTGAAGAAGAAAACATAAATCAACTTTATATTAAATATAGAAATAAAATATCTAAAATAGTACTTTCGTATATAAAAGATCCATACCTTTCAGAGGATATTTCTCATGAAGTTTTTTTGAAGGTTTATTATAATCGTGAAAAATTTATGGGAATATGCTCCTTAGATACGTGGGTTTATAAGGTAACTAAAAATTATTGTATCGATTATTTACGTAGTAGTCATATAAAGAATGTTGTACCTTCTGAAGATGTTGACTTATTTCTTAATCAGAATTCTACTCCAGAAGATGAATTAATGATTAAATATGATTCTGGTACAACGGGTGCAAGTCGTTGTGGGATTCCTATTGTTTAAGCTTTATTAATTGCATAGAAATATGTTCTTCTGAAAATTCCTAAAATTAATGGATGACTTTAAAAAATCCTGACTTTATCTTTTTTTATAGATAAAATCGGGATTTTTCGTATCTTTTGTTAGAAATGCTTGGTGAAATCCCCCTAAATATTAACAGGTATCCAACAACCGTGGTTCTCACCGTACCGGAGGAAAATCAGGTTTTTACCTTCCAAAAAATGTCTTACCGTATAATATTCGCGTTTTGCCGGCAAGACCTCTTATGGAACTAAACCAGCCAATAGTTTGTCAACATTTTTCAATGAAAACTTAAAATGTTTCATGCTATACTAAATTTGCCTATGCCAAATAACCTTCCAAGATTCTGCGTTTGGAAAGTTTTGGATTATTTAGTTATTCTTTTAAACTAGGCTAGATCTTGGAAATCCGATTTGCTTTTTAATAGTGCATAAACCCAATGTAAGAGTTTATTGGCACATGCTATCACAGCTACTTTAAAGGGCTTTCCTTCTTCACGTTTCTTATCATAAAACTCTCGTAATCTCTTGTTACGAGGAATGATTTCATCTGTCGTTTTCTTCTTGCGACAATCACGAATGGCACATTTAACAGCCATATACAAGGCGTGTCGTAGCCTACTAGAACCTCTTTTGGTAATCCGATTTAAAGTACCTTTGAATGTTCCAGATTCAAAGACACTTGGATCAATTCCGGCAAATGCTACTAGCTTTTTAGGGTGATTAAACCGATCAATCTCTCCAATTTCAGAAATAATCGTTGCCCCGATTTTTTCACCGATACCAGGGATTGATTGAATAATCTTATATTCTTCAATACTTTTCGCTAAGGCATCTATCTCATCTTCAAGATTGGATAGATGTTTTTTGTATTCAAGAAGCATATTAATATACATATCCAGGCTTAAGACCAGACTATGATATAAGGTTTTCTGAAATGGATTTTGAGTTGCGGCTGCCATCAGTTTTTCTGCCTGACTGTCTGCCCATTTTTGCGAACGACTTTTACATAATTCTTTTATTTTCTTGGCAATTGTTTCTTCGCTAGCTGCCAAGATTTCCTCTGAAGTAGGGAATGCCTGTAATGTTAGTAAAGAAACAACTGAATACAAGTCTCCAAAAACCCCACAGTATTCAGGAAACATTTGATCCAGAACTGCTTGAAATTGTAATTTAGTTTGTATAAACATACCAGTAATATTTTCGTGCTGTCTTGTAAGGGTACGTAGGTTTAAGAGCTGGATTCCACGCTGTTTATACGGCTCTAAGTCCTCTTTATAATACAGCTCGCAGAGATGACGAGCGTCAATGATATCTGTCTTTACCTTGCGTAAACTAGAACTCTTTGCTCGATACGATATGAGTGGATTCACGATAATCAATAAGTACCCTCTATCCTCGAAATACCGGACAACACCTTCATGTAATATCTAAGTAAGATTCATATAATTTAAACTATACATAAAACAACAGAATTAAGGAGAAATTTAAAATGAAATTAGAGAGTGAGAGGATTTATTTAAGACCTCTTTGCGAGTTAGATGCACCTATTATGTTAGAAAATACAATAGATGAAGAAATACGTTATATGATTGGAACCGATCATAATTTTTCATTGGAGCAAATTAAGACACATATAGATAATATAAATAGTGATTCAAGTCGCTATGATTTCGCTATTTGTTTAAAAGGCACTGACGAAATGATCGGAGAATTATCGATTTTCGATATCGATAAGGAGAACAAAAAAGCAGGATTCAGAATATCGATGGCTTCCATTTCATTAACAGGAAAAGGATATGGAACTGAAGCTATCAAAATAGTTCTAAGTTTTGTTTTTGAAAAACTTCAATTAAATCGTTTACAATTAGAAGTATTTAGCCACAATTTACGTGGAATTAGAGCGTATGAAAAGGTTGGGTTTGTAAAAGAAGGAGTCTTACGTCAATCCTTATATTACAATGATGCGTACTCAGATGAAATTATTATGGCAATACTTAAAAGTGATTATAAAAATATGCTATTGTAATTATCCTTTTTGGTGAAAAGCTGTACTTAAACTATCGGGTGCGTTAGTTCTATAAGGATCACTAAAAATAATCAAACTATTTAATAAAAACTGTATACTAAATCACGAGTTTTGTAACAAATAATAACTTATTTATGAAATGTTTGCTTTTATAATTTTGTTCAGCAATCGGGCCATTTAATTGAACAACACACTTTATACCAAACTAGATATTTATGTTGAATCATAGATATAATTGTGAAGGATTGTACTTAATCTAATGCGCAGTATGGAGGAAGAAAAATGAAGATTATAGAATTACCAATTGAATTTGAATTTAATGGACAAAAAAATTACATTTATCCTAGCTTAATTATATTAGAAAATGAACTTACCTTGGTCGATACAGGGTATACAAATTTTTAAAATTTAATCGAAAATGAAATTTTAAAAAATGGATATGATATAAAAAATTTAAAGAATATAATCATTACTCACTATGATGATGATCATATAGGTTCCTTATATGATTTCAAAGAAAAGTATCCTTGGATTAACATTATAGCTAGTGAAATTGAATCAAAATACATTAGTGGTGAAATGAAGTCAGAGAGATTGATTCAAGCCGAAGAAATGCTAGAAAACATGCCAAATAAAGAAATCAAATTTGGAAAATGGTTTATACAGCAATTAAAGAATTTGAAGCATGTTTCAATTGATGAAAAGGTAAATGATGGTGATATGATTTTAGATAACAAATGTAGAGTAGTAGCAACACCAGGGCATACTTCAGGGCATATTTCATTGTATTTTCCAAGTTTTAAAAGTGTAATTACTGGTGATGCAGCTGTTAATGAAAATCATGAATTGATCATTGCTAATCCACACTTTTGTTTAAATGTTGAGAAAGCGCAACAGTCTTTGAAAATTGTTAAAAATCTTAAAGCTGAAACTTACTATTGTTATCATGGTGGGAAATTCACTTTATAAATTTGGGGGTTAACATAGATATACGGCTTTCAAATTAAACAACTTTATAATTCAGTTTTATAACAACAATCGCGAATACAATTAAAAATTAAATAACTTTAATACCCATCCAAATCATTTTATCGTTGGATGTGTATTAGCTTCATAATGTTAAAATTTAACGACTTTATTATCTCTACACAAGATTCGCTTTTCTTCTTGAACTAACAGGTGCGTTAGCTGAAGATCAGAGCTGTCTGTAAGGGCAACCTTTTCTTTATTAAACTATCGGGTTATGTGTTAAAATTTGGATAATCAATATAGTGAAAGGAAGGTTTTAATTTTGAAAAGACTTATCTTAATCTTATTGTTCTTGACTAATGTTATCTACATAGCGAATTATCTTATCAATTTTGAAACTTTTACATTAAACAATCTATGGATTGTCTTTTTTATTATCAGTTTATGCTTATCTATTCTTCATTTGTTTCAGTCGAGAAAGAAATCTGGTTATAATTCTTATTTATCTATTGCAGTTATATTTGCAAGTATTAGTTCTTTAGGGGCTTATGGTTTTTTATATTTTATATCTAACCTTATGGGATAACGGATATTTTACTAACGGGTGCTTTACTTCAATAAGAGAGTTGCTATGGCAGCTCTTTTTCTTACGGAACTAAAGGGGCAGGTTGGTTGAATAATGGGAACTTAATTAATTTGAAGCAGAATTCCATAAGGTGTTTATTGTTATCTATTTTGATGTATCCTATTTTATGGATTTTGCTTCAAACGTACTACCGTCATCCTTCTTTCTAAACACTTTAACTGTGACCAGGTTATCATCAATCCAAAGTATTTCAAAATGTTCAACAGTTGTTAAATCGAACGAATAGAAATCTTTATACCTCTCTAAAAGACTTCCGTATTCCCCATAGTAAATCCGAAAAGAATGATAGCTTTTGTCTTTTATATCTTCAGTAACAGAACTCATTTCCTTCAGTTCGATAATATGAACCTGATTGGGCGAGGTACTTGTCTGAATGGAGAATCCAATCGTTTCCAATTTGTTTTTATTTCCATCTATTTCATTCGAACATCCAAACAAGCAAATTATTATTGTCGGTTTGAAACAAAGTTGAACTATTTATAAGAAAGTCGTACCGTTTTGAAAAAAGTTTAACCGTTTATAAAAAAGATGAACCGGAATTATCTACATTTCGGCTTTTCTTGTTAAAATGCCCTTTAGTTCAACAAGAAAACCGAGTCCTTATTTACATTTTAATCCAACTGATTATAATTTAAGTAATTAAGCAAATACTTAAATATCAACAAAAGGAGGTAAACATTGGTTGTCCATCAATGAATTATTTATAGCTGAATGAAAGCAGAATAGTGAAGGAAAGCTCAGGAGAATACTTTTCACCGTAGAGAATATATACAGAATAGGAATCTAAGTACGCACTTTCTGGTGAAGGGAGAAATCTCATGAATAATTTAGTAAATGACAATTTGTATGAAACAAGAAATAACCTAGTCAAGGAGATTACTTTATTAAGTGAAGCTCAATTTAATAGTAAGCCTGATATGAATAAGTGGAGTATAGCACAAGTTTGCCATCACTTAGTTTTAGTGGAAGAGGCATCTATAAAGGCTATTGCATGGGGATTAAAAGAGATTGATAGTCCTCAAAAAGAACGTAAAAAAGTTCACCTCATATTATTGGATAGAACGAAAAAGATTAAAGCTCCAAAAATCGTTGAACCAGATGTAGAACCATTTGAAGTTCAGCAAATAATTGATTTGTTAAACGATTCGAGGAAAAAATTGATGACTTTTCTTAGTACTATAGAAGATAAATCCATATTGGCGGAAAAATCAGTGAAGCATCCTGCTTTGGGTGAATTACCTCTTGATCAATGGATTGAACAGATATATTTGCATGAACAGCGACACATAGAACAAATAAAAGAGATAAAATTACTTTTAGATGCGAGGCACTAAACTCATGGTTATCAACGGATTCTTGTTTAAGTAAAGGGTAATTAGCATATCAAAAAAAGAAATTTTAACTTTGTGAAATATTATACTTAAAGTAACGGAGTGCTTTTGTTGAATAAGGAACACAAAACGATCAAACTTTCTTATAAAAGAATCATTCAATTTAACATAATAAGAGCATGTTTTGATCAATCTTTTTCAAAACATGCTCTTATTGACACCACCTAGGGTTAGTAAATCTATATGAACGATATACAAAACTACGTCAGACTTAAACTGAACCGCCGTATACCGAACGGTATGTACGGTGGTGTGAGAGGTCGGAGGCTAGGCGCCTCCTCCTACTCGATTTTATGCAACTATCGGTGCAGGTTTGTTTAATAGTAAAGATATTGTACAATGTCTATTAAATTTAAATGAAATTTTTAGTATATTTAGAAAAATGGAAAGGGGAATATTTATGAAAACTATTGGTCTTATTGGTGGAATGAGTTGGGAGTCATCGTTAGAATATTATCGTCTTATTAACGAAGAAGTGAAAACCAAATTGGGAGGATTGCATTCAGCCAAGTGCATTTTATATAGCGTAGATTTTGAAGAGATCGAAGGCTATCAAGCTGAAGGCGATTGGGAAAGTTCTGGTAAACTATTAGGGGATGTTGCTCAGTCTTTGGAAAAGGCAGGTGCAGAAATTATTGTAATTTGTACAAATACGATGCATAAAGTGATTAGATATATTGAAGAAAAAGTTAGCTTACCTATTTTACACATTGCTGATTCAACAGCAAATCAAATTCAAAAGTCCGAAATAAGTACGGTTGGTTTACTTGGTACTAAATATACGATGGAGCAAGACTTTTATAAAACACGAATAGAGTTTAATGGTATTAAGGTTTTGATACCAAATGATGAGGATAGAAAAGTAATAAATAAAGTAATTTATGAAGAGTTATGTTTAGGGGAAATTCAACAATCATCAAGGGATTATTACAAAAAGGTTATCAAGAGTTTAGTTGATGATGGAGCTGAAGGAATAATATTAGGTTGCACAGAAATTGGATTATTAGTAAAACCTGAGGATTCAGAAGTGCCATTATTTGATACAACAGAAATACATGCTATTGAATCTGTTAAAATGGCATTAGAAAAATAATTTGATTAGACACTGTACTTCAATTCGAGGTAAATTTCTTATTCCTTATTCATCTAACAGGTGCTTTACTTCAATACCAGGAGCTGATCAGCAGCTCCTTTTCTTATGGAACTAAAGGGGCAGTTTAGTTTAAGAGCGTGATAAAATATATTTAATGAAAACGGACAGAAGGTGCTAAAATGGCTAAGTTAAAATTATTAAAGAGTATAGGGCATAACACTGTTCACAGTTATTTAAGTTTAATGAATTATCGGGATAATGGGTATGTATTTGAACATTTATATAATATTGCAAAAGATAAGAGTATAGATAGTATTATAGTAGATATTTTAGAAGGAAGTATCCAACCAAAAACCTTCGAAATCCCTGTTATTAAACAATCATTAGATGATTTACGGAAGGATTTTGAACGCTTGTTAACTGGTGCAAATATTCCTTTAGATAATGTATATTCTGAGAAAGCAATTATTGTATTTGATTTAAAAAATCCACATATAGGTGCTTCAGGAGCTGAATTAGAAAAATATAATTGTTTGGTTGAAATTATAGATAAAAATCAGAAATCACATAAAATAACTGTTAAAGAATGGTGGAGGTAACAAAACTCTTAATCAACTAACAGGTGCGTTAGCTGAAGAACAGAGTTGTCTTTGAAGGCAGGTCTTTCTTTATGGCACTAACGGGCAGTTTAGTTTAATAAGAATTAGATTCCCGAAAACTAAAATATGGAATAAAATTGTTTTATGGGAAAGTAAGCATTTGGTATTTGGGAGGGGAATTTAAAATTAGAAAATACCAACAAATATGTATACCCTTTCTTTTTTTACCCTTAATACTTATATCTATTGTTGGTTGCAATAATATACAGGAACCAAATATAACTATTGAAGCACAAATCTCAAAGTTAAGTAAAACGGAATTTAACACCATTGGAACTCAAGGTTATGATAACCCTATCAAAAATGATTTTAGAAAATTCACTTTTAACTTAAATATGGAACATACAGATCAAATAACCTCTCGGACAATTGATATTCCTAATGATTTTGGAAAGTTAATCAATACAGTTGATAGGGAACGGTATTTATATGGTAATGGAAATGAACAAGATAATAAAAACGAAAATTTTGCAAGGTATACAAAGGAGTTTGTCTTTTATTCCAAAGGATTAAGTGAAGATGAAATAAAGAAAGCGTTCGACTCTGCTATTATTACTGTATCTTGGGTTACAAAAGAAGGAAAAACAATTACAAAAGAATTTGTTATCGGTGATTTAATTAAACTTAATAACTAAACTTAGTTCTTCAACTAATAGGTCTTTATTTCAATAAGGAAGGTTGCTGAGGCAGCCTTTTTCTTATGGCACTACGGGGCAGGATAGTTCAATAAGCATTGTATTATAATACCTTTAAGGAAACTATCGAAAAGGAAGGTACTTTTTGGTGAGTATAAGAGATTTTGCTGAGTTTACATTGGACTATTTTTCATCAATTACTTTAACCGATATTGAGGAATCTGTTTTAAATGGAAAACCAACCATAAATAATGAAATGGTAAAGGAATGGTTAGAAGAAAACAGAGATTCTTTTTCTGATGATACTTTTCATATGGTACTAAAACAATTTGTTGATGATTTAGGTGCTATGCCAATTTGGTTTGGGGATAAAAAATTTCAAGAGGATGTGTTAGAGGGATTCAAAAGATATTTTGAGGAAAATTCATATTTTCTCGATTTTTACAAATGCTTATTTGGCGGGTTTAGAAGAAGATGGGCTCCGATAACTTAATAATGAATTTTAACGTTACAACAGATATATGCTTATTCAGCTAACGGGTGCATAACATCAATAAGAAGAAATGCTTTTTTACTACACCAGCTAATAGAGGTTATTTTTTTATTGCATTAAAGGGTGCGAATATTGATAATTGGGAGCAATTATCAATTCTGAAACAGTTGAAACTGCTAAAAACCAAATAAATGAAAATGTTCAAATGAAGATACACTATCTGATGATAAAAAAGTTATTTTAAAATAACTCTAAATCACATATGAATTATATGATTTATGAAGATAAGTTTCTATAAACTCTGCCAATCCATCATTTTCGTGGTGTCCTGTAACAAAATCAGCTGCTGCTTTAACCTCTTCGCTAGCGTTCCCCATTGCCACGCCAGTACCGACATGACGAAGCATCTCTATATCATTGGGTCCGTCTCCAATGGCTACGACTTCGCTTGGACTAATTCGAAATGCGTGAAGTAAGTTTTTTATAGCAGACCATTTTGAAACATTAGGAGCAACCATTTCAAACCCGTCATTCCAATTGATGACCTCTGCTTCCTTTTTAAACAAAGCGGATAATTCAGGTCTTGGTGCACCTGTTCGAACACTATATTTAAGAACATCTTGATAATTTGCCTGTCTTAAATCTCCAATATAACGTGGCGGAATTTTTCCAACTTTTGTCCAATAATCGATTTCTTCATTTGTTTCCTTACAATAAAGCCCATTTGCTGTATGGATAATGACATTACAAGAATTTTCAGCGGTCAGCTGGTGGAATCGTTCTTCGTTCAGTCGGACGGTTTTCATTTGCATAGCTCTTCCTGTCTCTGCATCGTGAATAGCGGCACCATTCAAACAGATCATTGGAGTTTGTAATCCAATTTCTTTATGGTAGGGAGCTGTTACTTCATAGTGTCGACCAGTAGCTAGAAAAACCTTGACTCCCTGATTAATGAGCCTATAAATGGCTTCCATATTTCGGCGGGAAATGTTGTTTGAGGCCTTTAGTAGTGTACCATCCATATCAATAAATATTGCACGCACATTCATTTATACTGCCTCCTCATCGTTGATAAAACAATCATATCACCTGACTATTAAAGTCTTGTAAACTCAGTGTACAGATTTAATAAAGTTTATTGGGAAGTAAGGGACGGTTCTATGCAAGATAAAAATATTATTCCATTAACGGGTGCTATTGTTGAATAAAACTTAGATTTATATACGACTTTATTGTTATATTTTTTAGTGTAGTGAAGTATCTTACATTAAAAATTAAACAACTATATTTTCAACCCCGTCCTAAATTTAGAACGGGGTTATGCTTGTTTAAGCTTTTAAAATTAAATAACTTTATTATCTCTACACATTTGCATACATTACCAATACCATACGCGGCACCATCTCCACTTACCGAATCGTCCCAATGGATCACTTTCGGTGGTAAGGCATATTACCAGTACACCGCCAGGTACAGCTCCAGGACTGCCGATGGATGTTGGAGTGAGTAAAGATGGACGGCATTTTTACACCTTTAACGGAAACCAGGGTACAGTCTCCGTATTTACTATTCAAGGTGATGGAAGTCTGGTTAGATTGCAGGTTGCTGCTTGGACTAACTTTCCTTACCTTAGATCGCAAGGATTAGCTATTCTTTGATTTTATTAAGTTCACTATATTTGGTGGAATAAAAAATAAAGAGATTTTTAAAAACAAGGCTGCCGACATAATGGAGGCTTTTGTTATGAGACAACATAATTTTCAGCATGATAGTGAAGCATTGTACTTAAAGTAACGGGTGCGTTAGTTGTGCGAAATGTTTCTAACTTAAATTGAGAATGGTCACATTACTCAGGTAAAGGTTAGACAGTTCCTTACGGAACTGAA
>NZ_JBNNTG010000060.1:0-16533 GCF_050278525.1 Peribacillus sp. NPDC096540
CCAGGATACGCATCTAGCGACAAAAAATTACCGTTTTCAGGATTATAATATCTGGCATTCAAATAATAATGATTCATATCAATATCATAGTAATACCCGGCATACCTGCTACTCGACTTATCCTTATTCAGCTAACCTGCCCCGTTAGTTGAAGAAGAAAAATCAAAAGCATTGTTTAATAGAGTCTATTTTAAAGAAGTAACAATCAAATAAAGTTCGTAAAAGTATACTTTTACGAACCTACAGATTTCATAATTAGATAAATAAAGATGAAATAGAAAAAGCTCTAGTGGTTAATCTAGGGCTTTTTATTGATCATCTAGCAAACCCTCGCTACATCAAGGTTGTATAAAATCCTGAATAAACGATAAAAAACTACTAAGAGTCAAATCCCTGATACACATGGGTTTGGCTTTTTTAGCTACTTCCTAAAATTCACTTTATGTTAACTGGATTTGTATAGAGTATTCATACGATCCTTTGGGATCTTGTTCAACTAAAGGGCCATTTGGTAAACTTAATTTAGGGAAAATTCTTAAAAGGGGTTTTGTATGAGACGAAATATTATTATTTTTATTACAATTGGAATTTTACTATTATTAACGGTATTTTCATTTAACCATACTTTCTCTCGCTCATATCATCATACATTTACAAAAACAACAGATTTAAGTAAAGAAAATATTGAAGGTCTGTTTTTAAATGATGATTTTTATAGCGAAGAAATTACAAAAAAGTATGGAAAGAAAACCGAACAAAGTAGAGATGTTACAGGTTATGATTATTATGAGTTAAGAAAAGGAATTGAAGTCGCAACTAACAAATCTGGCAAAATTACGAGGTTTAACATAACTGACAGGAATTTAGAAACTGTAAAAGTAATAAAAATTGGTGACAAAAAAGAAGATGTAATAAAAGCATATGGAAAGAATCATTATTTTCGCTTGGAACAAGGAGTAGATATTATCGGCTATGTAGATAAAAAAAGAGATATATCCATAGAATTCTGGTTATTTGACGATAAAGTTGAGTTTTATAGACTTGATAATAAATTAATGAAATAAAAGCTGTTTAATTGGGGGAGTAAAAGATGCGAAATTTTAAAGGGTATTGTTTGTTTATAATTTTCACCTTGTTGCTAACAGGGTGTACCGGTGTAGAGAAAGAAAAGCCGTCATCAAATACGAAAATAACCATTGAGTCATATAACATGAGTGAAAAGGAAAAACTGCTCATTAGCAAGACTGGTGTAGGGCAAATTGAATTTTTTAGGCTGAATGGCACTCTTAAGGAAGATGATAATTTGCAATTCTCAGTGGTGGAATTTGAAAACGGTAAGTTTAAAAAGGAGTTGCAAAATACTTCAGATGGACCGAAAGCAAAATTTAAAGACAGCCTCATTTCTTTTGGAATAAGTGGTATCGAAGATGAAGGTCATTCTTTAAAGCTGTTAACTGGTGTACCATCTGGACTTACTACAACGGAGTATTCAAATAATATGACAATGTCTTCCTTTAGTAAGTTAATAGGCGAAAAGATTACTTTAGAAAAAAATAAACCTGCATATTTAGTAGCGTGGTTAGGCACTACTAAAAACAGTTTGCGTTCTGTTGAAAGCGAAAATGGCGAATTACCTACAGGTATTGAAGAAGCCGAGTTTGCACTTTTATACAAAGTTTTATGGACTGATAAAGAAAAGAAATAACTTCTGTTTTGTTAAACAATCGGGCGCTTTAATTGAACAAGCAGCTAAAAGGATCTTCCAACCGAAGATCCTTTTTCAGTACCTATAAAGATGATTATGTGAATTAGAGTTTTTTCGTTAGTTGAAGAAGAAAAATCAAAAGCATTGTTTAACAGAGTCTATTTTAAAGAAGTAACAATCAAAAAAGTGCGTAAAAGACGTTAAGAAATCGACTTTTTTTTCTTCTTCTTAATGAACTAACGCACCCGTTAGCCATCCATGAAGCGCAAAAATCAGCGCTTCACCACAGAGAATGAAAATTGGTCTCTATGTCGATAATGTTTTAATGGCTGGCGAAGAAGGTCGTTGAACTATGGTGCCTTTGAGCCCATCCGTTAGTCTGACTCCGACGACCACGGTGTACCACCGACTGTCGCGCCCTATATGGGTAGCACTCATGGGAGATTAATCCTTTTTTGGTCGTCGCGCTAGCCTCTACTTAATTTGCTATGACTGGAGATTTTTGTTTAACGATTTACCAAACTCAATCAGATCACTCATAAGGCTCAGCCTTTTTTAAAAAGCGTTTTTACTGGGGCTATTTTGTTATGGTTTTTTCTGGATTTTGAGCTTTTTTAATTTTCATGGTAGTTCTATAAGAAAAGCGAACCTTCTTCAAGAATCGCGCCCTTTAATGGAATAACTAAAATATGGCCTTAGTCTTAAATCACTTAATTCTTCTTCAACGCACCCGTTAGAGCAATAAGAAAAAAGGCTGCTTAATTGCAACCGTTTTACTCAAGCTCCCGTTACTTTAAGAACAATTCTTCACAAGCAACTACTAGCTGATTTAGGTGAATTTAATAAGTGGCTGCGCAAATGCAACCTCTTTTAAACTCAAGTTACCTTTTAGCGACCAAGGACTGAGCGTTTCCTTTTTCGGTTGAATTGAACAATTCAATCACTCCCTTTAAAAGAATACTCTCTTACTACTTTACAAATCTGCACGTTGAATTTACTGTACCACGTTTCTTTTCCTTTTTGTTGTGCTACTTGATGATTCGTATTCTCTTTCCACTTTTGAATCGCTTCTAAGGATTCCCAATAAGAAACTGTAATACCATGCCCTTCGTGATCTCTTGCGCTCTCAACGCTAATAAATCCAGGTTGTAATCTTGCTAATTCTACCATCTCGTCTGTCATACTTGCATATCCTTTTGAAACGTGCTTTGTTCTTTGAGAAGTAAATATTGCTACATAATAGCTGTTCATTATGTTACCTCCTTGAATTGTTATTATTCATTGTAAACGATAGACACTTCAACTATAATCGAAATATGGAATGCAGAAAGGTTGGGAAAAATGAGTATAAATCCTAATGTGGCGGAAGTTGCCTTTCTCCTTGGAGAAACGTCGCGGGCAACAATTCTAACGAGTTTAATGGACGGGCGTTTTCATACAGCCAGTGAATTAGCTTTTATGGCTGCGATAACACCTCAAACAGCCAGTTTTCACCTTTCTAAATTGATAGAAGGTAACCTTGTTAACGTTGAAAAACACGGACGTCATCGCTATTATCAGCTAGCCAATGGAGAAGTCGCGCGCATTTTAGAATCGTTTCTTGCGATTTCTCCACCTCCTGAAGTGCGTTCGTTAAAACAATCTAGCCAAGTAAAATTGCTTCGGGAAGCCAGAACTTGCTATGACCATTTAGCAGGAAAATTAGGAGTCGATTTAACCGAATCGATGTTGAATGCTGGTTATTTGGAAAAAGAAGAAAGAGAATTTGTAGTTACACCTAAAGGAAAACAGTTTTTTACTGATTTCGGCATTGATTTAGGGGAATTAAAAAGAAAACGCCGCTCATTTTCTCACGCATGTTTAGACTGGAGTGAGCGTCACCATCATCTTGGTGGCGCTTTAGGACACGGACTTATTACACACTTTTTTGATTTAGGTTGGATAGTTCGAGTTCCATCAATTCGCGCTGTAAAAGTCACAGATAGAGGGAAAGTAGGGTTTAAACAAGATTTTTATATAAATATGTAATTTAGCGCTGAGAAAAGCCCCTCCTTAGTAGACAGATAAGGATAGCTTTCTTTTTTCTGTACACTATGAGGGGCCATATAAGCGCTTGAACGCTTAGACCAAGCTATTCATTTAAATAGTTCTTTTAACTAGATTATTTTTCTGCTGAAAATTGCTATTTACAAGATAGATACCAATAATAATAAACAGGCCACCAACTATGAGTGAAGGGTATAACGGATCCCCTAATAGTAACCAACCAGATAATACACCGAAGAAAGGTGCCAAAAATAAAAAGGCACTCGTCTTTCCTGGATCACCCTTTTGTAAAAGATAATACCAAACGGCAAATTGAACAATAGAAGACATAATACTTAACCATAATAAAATGAACAATGAATTACCGTTTAAAATGAAAACTGGTTTTTCAAAAATAAAACTTCCAAGTAAAAGTAGTAATCCACCAAAAAGCATCTGATAGGCGGATAGAACCCATGTATCGAAAAACGCTCCCCATTTTTTAGCTAATAATGTGGAAATTGCCCAAAAAACAGCAGAAAGAATTCCGAAAAGAATGCCAATCTTAAATTCAATTTGAGCACCCATTGTAATACTTACCCCTACTATCCCTAAAAGAACACCAATCCATTGATAAAGTTTATAGCGTGTTTGTGAAAAGATGGTACCGAATACAACAACAAGTAACGGGTTCGTGAATGTAAGAATTGAGGATTCACTAGCCGTAATAGTTCGTAAACTCAAGAAAATACAACCCATAACACCGGCTGTTTGGAAAGTACCAATAATAAGCATCTTTATCCAGTTTCCTTTAGATGTTGGGTGCGGTCTTTTTAAAACGATAACGATTACTGCCATTATGATTCCGGCAAGTGTGAAGCGTAATGCTGCTAATAACAATGGTGATGAATAAGGCAAACCAATTTTAACTACAGCAAAAGAAGAACCCATTAAAAATGTCGTTAAAAGTATCAACAGTGTAAATTTGAAAGTATTCATTTTTTATCTCCCTACATATTATAATGACCAATCTATGGCTATTATAACTGCAGGATATTTCAGCTATAATCGAAATATGGAATGCAAATGGAGATAAATTAAAAATGGTAACATCTAAGTTGTTCGAATTGGCTTCTCTTCCTGGGGAACCTTCTGCTGCAATGCTAACTAATTTAATGAATGGGCGTTTCCATACTGCTATGAACTTGCTTATTGGAGTGTTGTTAAACTCAAAACGACAAATGGAGGAAGTTCAATAAGCCTTATTCAATTAAATGGCCCAATTGTTGAATAAAGATCAAACAGCACTCTTCAACTATCCTGCCCCGATAGTTCCATAAAGAAAGAGCTGCCTTAAAGACAGCTCTGATCTTCACCCGTTAGCTTAAATACAATGATTCACAATCTTCCCCATATTCACCCTAAAGAAAAAGTTAACCATTAAAATACTCTTTTACCTCAGAATCCTTTAATCTTAGTATCCTTTCATAAGTTGAACCGTCATATAAATTCCAAAATTTCTTATCATCATTGCTGGTGTCAGAAACAGCATAAAACTCTTTTCCTTTCGGGAAAGTAATAACGTTTTTGATTACTAAATCTTTTTTCAGATTAATTTTTGTGGGATTGACTTCATTAACCAATTTCTTATCTTCATTTATCCACTCCCTTACACCTGCTATTTCAATATCAAAATAAACAGGTATTTCATTATTAAAGATAATCGTTTTTATATTAAAATCTTTAAAATTGACTTCATATTTATATCCGATAAGTGGGGGCTTCTCGGTTAATCGTTACTTTTGATAGCTAACGAATTCGTCTTACGACAGCCGAGCTAACTCCCTTGTTCCAAAGGTTATTTTGTTACTATTTATGCCAACGCTAATAAGCGTATAGCTTCCTTTTTGATATTCATAGCTGCGTTATAGTCACGACTTATTTTTAGTCCGCAAGAACACTCATAAGTGCGTTCAGATAGTGACATATCTTTTTTGCTTCCACAACTACTACACATTTTTGTAGAAGGAAACCACTTATCTATTTTTACAAGTTGTTTTCCTTGTTCTTGTAGCTTATATGCTAAAAATGTCGTGAATTGAAAACAGCTTCTCTATCAGCTAATAAAAAATTGCTCGCTGATCGTCTTTCTTCTACACAAAATACATGAAAAAAGAGGCTTCCATTAAATTTCGAAAATTAATGGAAAACCTCTAATTCAGAAAATGTTACCCCAATGTTACCCCTCGTACGATAACAACGGTTTTAAACCTTGATATTATTAATGGGTTTAGGCACCAAGCTACATCATGCCGCCCATAAGCTCCCCACGTAAATCCTCGAAAACAACTACTAAAAAACCTATTAAAATCAAGAGTGAAAACGAGTGGTTAACAGAATAAATGATAATACATCATTAGTGCCCGCCTCCAGTTAGACAATGGGGAGGGCGCTATTGATTCTCATCTTCCTGTCTTTTAATCAGAACGTCAAAAATAGCGCTTGTTAAACTACGCGTCCCTTCAGCATCATGCCCCAGCTCCCATAGCATCATACCACCAAATTCGTTAGCAAGAGCAAGTTTGGTTTTCTTTATCATTGTCGTTTCTCCATTATAATGATAGGTCGTCCCGTTCAAGTTAACTTTGTCTCTTTCAGCATTTGTAGGATCATGATTAATGATAGCATTATAAGATAAATGCATTTTCGTTAAGTCTTCTGGTTGTGCAAAAAGAGGAACTCCTAATACTAACTTTTTCTTCGAAATTCCAAGTTTGTCAAATAAATTAGACCAATAGCTTACGATATTCTTAGTGAATGGATACGGTGATAAATTTGCAGCATTGTATTTCCCGTCCCATTGACCGTCATATGCCATGATATTAACGTGGTCAACATAATAAAACATGGATGGATCATAAACGACTGATTGAACTTCTGTCCCTGTCACACTATGAATCATTGAATATACGGCTATCGATAACTCCTTGTCATTTAAGTGTAACTTTTCTCCCAATGTTTTTGTAAAAACAGCTAGATAATGTGCATCCTCTTTTGAACGGGGGTGCTCAAAATCAATATCAATCCCATCAAGATTCTCTTCATTCGTTAGTTCAATTAGTTCGTCAATAAGCTTTGTACGAGAAGTGGGATTTGCTATGGCAGTTTTAAAATAGTCATATGATTCTCCGCCTTTCAAGTGGCGCATGCCACCTACAGCAATCATCGCCTTTGTATCTTCTTGGTGTGCATTTTGAACCATTTTGCGGAGATTTGATAAGGCCTTCCCACCATTCAATAGGAGACTTCCATCTTTTTCAGGATGGACAAATGAAAAAATAATATGTGTTAACTTCGTATAATCGATCGACGCGGGATCTCTAAAATCCTGAATATATCCTATTAATACTTTTGAATCGACAGGTTCTAACTGGGGGTTTTCCTTTTTAATATGTTGTTCTGATTTTGGCGCTTCTCCTATTATGAGTTGGCTTTGTGTTTGTGTCTGACCTTTTTCTGTATTGTTACTTGTAAATATAGATTCTAAAAAAAACCCTCCTATAAAAATGAGCAATGCTACTATTGCTAGAAGGAGGTAGTGTTTCTTCATTCAACAACCTCTTTTCATAGAAAATCGTCTTTAGAAATAGTATCAAAAAGAAATGGGAATGGGAAGTAATGTGGTGGAAATAGTGTAAGCAACCTTATTACTCTAATTAGAGTTAACAAGGTTGCTTATTGTAGTTATAAATCTTTCTTAAACTGTTTAGTCCAAATAAAACTTGTGATCGACTATCAAAATGTCCATTTATGATAAAGTCATTCTTTTGCATCGGAGCCTTTAAGAAATCAATAGGCATAGACCGATAGATAGAAAGTTATTGCTTGTCAATCTCAAGGTGTTTTTTCAATTCATCGGAAATTTCACCAACCTTTTCTTTATCTGGTATAAAATAGTAGATTTTATTCATTTCCGAATCTTTTCCATCAATTTGGTGCTGTACTATGTTTTGAAGGGACTCTTTATAATTGGATTGAATAGCCCACATATCATTGAAAGTCAAGTTTGTTTTCACGTTGTTTTCAACAACTTTAAATATATCATCAAATTTCGTAATAGAGGATATGTGGGATCCCTTATTAATCACAGCTTCAATTACTTGACGTTGTCGAAGTTGTCGACCAAAGTCCCCCCGTGGATCGTCTTTTCTCATTCGAGAGTAACCTAGGGCTTCTTTACCGTTCAAATTGATCGTGCCTGTCGGATAATGAACACCATAAATAGTAAAATCTAAATCATTATCTACTTTCACTCCTCCTACTGCATCAACAATATCTACAAAGCTTTTCATATCACCCTTTATAAAATAATCAACAGGAATATCTAAGAACTTTTCTACGGTACGTATGGTCATTCCATCACCACCCAATGCATGAGAGTGGTTAATCTTATCTTTTGTTCCTTTCCCAATTATCTTAGTATACGTATCACGAGGAATGCTTACCACGTGCATGGATTGACTATGGGGATTAATCGTTAATAAGATTAATGCATCAGACCGTCCGTGTAGTTCTCGATCTGCGGGATCATCAATTCCCATTAGTAAAACTGAAATGGGATCTCCTTCTTTAATGTTAATCTTTTCTAGTCGTTCTTTAGATTCGTATTTTACTTGAATACTTGCTACAGTTGACGTTACCATAGACCATAAGTAATATGTGAAACTGCCTCCCCCTAAAATTAAAATAATAATTGTGGTTAATATAATAAGTAATATTTTTTTTCTCTTTCCAGTGCTCATTGTATACCTCACTTTAATAAATCTAATGGATTATAGATTATTTGTTTGTATTTAAAAATATGAAATTATAAATTTTTGACCTGTGGATAAGCGCTTCGACATCCAGCGTAAGCGTCCCAGCGACTAATGAACTTCCCCCTCCTCACTGCGATAAGTTAACATCGAATCGCTTACGCTCTTCGTGTTTCCTTTATCTCATTCGGAGTGGTCCAGTCCATACGTCGCTAAACGGGCACTTGTGCTTTTGTTCTGAAAAATACATACTCTCTTAATTATTGGACTATGCTACAGATTTAGAATCAGTTTTAGAATCAGTTTGATAGTCTCGTCCTGTTCGATTTACTTTATTCCAGTCCTTGTTGAAGAAATAAGCAATACTTCCATACATTACAAGGTACATAATGATAAAGCGATAAATAAAAATATCTAGGAGAATAGTAAAGAATAAGCGATATATATCTTTCTTTTGAAATCTAAATCCGTAATACCTACTCACTCCAATTGCCACCAAATTATACATAAAATGAAATAATAAAATGTAAAGTAAAATGGTAAGCATATGTAAAATGTTAGAAGAAAATGGATTAAAGATACTATTTACCACAAATAAACTCGTCATAATATAAGCAGTAATGGTTCTACCTATAAAAGATTCAAATAAATAGAAAAACGAGACGGCTTTAGTAAATAAGGTTTTACAAAAAAAAGAACGGAAATGGATGACACAGTCTATAAATGCCTTTTGCCAGCGTACGCGTTGTTTAAAAAAGTCCTTCCAGTTTTCAGGTAATTCTGTATAAGCAACAGCATCTGAAATTAGAGCAATCTTCTTATTTTTTTGTTTGGATATGTACTTATGGATGCGTAGTGTTATGTCAATGTCTTCTCCTATAGTTGAACGATAACCTCCTACATTAATAAGTGTTTGTTTCGTAAAAATACCAAATGCTCCTGATATGACGGCTAAAGCTTGAAAACGTGCAAGTGATAATTTTGTAACATAGAAAGCTTTTAGAAAATCCAATGTTTGGAGACGTACTAGCATGTTTGCATGAACTAAAGACAAATAGCTCAAAGGTTTAGATGTTTTTGTTTGTAGAACGTGCACGACCCCTCCTGCAGCAACGACGTCCTTATCTTCAAAGGTTTTGTTAATCACTGATAAGGCCTGATCTGTCAAGATGGTGTCTGCATCTAATGTGATAACTAAACTTTGACTCGAATATTCAATGCCAGCATTTAAGGCATCAGCTTTTCCACCATTCGTTTTATCTAAAACGTATATATGAGGGTAAAGCTTGGATTGAAAAACATTTTTTACTTTTTTATGGGACAGCTTTCTGAGTGGAGATCTAGAACATGGTGTTAATTTTAGAAACTTATTCAATAAAGAAAGTGTTTCATCCGTTGATCCGTCATTGATATAAATGACCTCAAACTGTGAATAAGATAATGATTTCATACTGTTAATCGAAGTCTCAATAATTCCCTGTTCATTGTAACAAGGGACTATTATACTAACCCCTTTTTCTTTTTCTATTTCTACATTACGATTAACGTCTTCGCTTTTTTCCCGAAACCAAGGCAAACAATGGAGTAAATGAAGGACAGGGAAAGCATTGCCTAAAAAGAACAAAAATACGAGAATATCATCCCAAAACACAATCGAAGTTATAATATCCGAAGTTATAATATCAATAATCATTCATCACCTTTCTGACATGTTATATTATCAGAAAATAGGGAAATAGAAATTATTTCTATGGAAATTAAGGAAAAAATTAATATAGGTAATTCTGTTGTTATAATTGTAAAATAATAAAAATTAAATATGTATAAAAAATGGATAATGATGAAGATTTTATACTATTAAGTAATGCGAGGTTTGTGTAGTAGTCAAATTACACTCCGAAATAAGCTTTAATAGATATTAAATAGGCATATAATCTGGATCTAAATACCTAAAAAATATGTTTTCTTTGAAATACAAATGAAATTTTCAATTCTATCAAAAAATCTCGTTCTTCACTTATCTAGTTGTAGAATAAAATCAACAATAGCAACTGAAATTAGTGAAAATTACTACAATTAAAACAACCATTTAATGTCCACTCATATACAAAGTAATGCCGAAATTCATATCCTAATCCCCTGATTTTTATAATTCCATTGATTTACAGACCTTTATACTAGTAAATGGGGGAATAGATAAAGGATAATCGTGATGTTCAATTTTTTATGATTCTTTCCTAACGGTGTAAAAGATTTATCGTTATCCGTTTTTTAACTTTATTAACTTTATTTTACTTTTTTACAGAATGCAACAGAGATATTACATTCTGTGAATTCTTGATAAAATCATTTTTCCTTCCTTCATTCTCTGATAATATGAATCCTGTTATGAAAATTTAGTGAGGTGGGGAACGGAACTTTGTTAAAGAAATTATTATCAGTATGTCTTTTATTAAATCTTATTATTTCGGGGGGAGTGGTACACGCCAATTCGGTATCCAGTGAACAAGATAGTACACCTTCAGTTACTGATCTCATGGGTTCACAAGAAGGTTATGGTGTGAGTGCCTCTAATCCCCGCGCAGTCGAAGTGGGGATGAAAGTGCTTGAAAATGGAGGGAATGCCGCTGATGCTGCCATTGCTGTTTCCTACGTGCTTTCTGTTGTTGAGCCATTTGGGTCAGGGATTGGCGGCGGTGGTCAAATGCTACTTATACCGCCGAAGACAAATAAACCTGTTGTTTATGATTATCGAGTACAAGCCACATCTGATGAGAAACTGGGTAGTAAAAAATCAGGTGTCCCCGGTTTCGTTAAAGGGATGGATATGATACATAGAGATTATGGGTCAAAACCATTTGCTGAACTGATTTCACCTGCAATCGACTTCGCAGAGAAAGGAGTTGAAGTCGACAAACTATTATCGGAACGTCTTACAGGCGCCAGTCAGAGGTTGCCGGTAAAGGACTTGCCGCATTTCTATCCTGATATGAAACCCATAAAACCGGGGGAAACGTTAAAACAAAAGGAGTTGGCGAAAACTCTAACTAAAATCAAGGAAAACGGTCCAAACGCTTTTTATAAAGGTGAAATAAGTGAGAGTTTTATAAAAGCTGTTCCATACATGGATAAGAAAGATTTGGAAGACTATGAAATTCAGAAACCAGAACCTGTGAAAGGAAAACTGAATGAATGGACCGTTTATTCTGCCAGTCCTCCTCTTACAGGAGTACCTTTTGTTCAGTCGTTAAAACTTGCTGAAAAAATGAATATAGCTGAAACAAAAGGTGATGAGGGCCGATTCACTCATTTAATGACAGAAATCTCAAGAGTCACAAAGAATGATAGAATAAAAGAAATCGGAGATCCTACATTCAATAAAATAGATGCGGATGAACTTGTCAGTGATGCTCATATCCAAAAACTTGCTGATAATATTTCTCCTCACAAGATCTCAACAGTAACAGAGGATGACGGGGAAAACGTTAATGATTCCCATACAGATACAACACATTTTGTCATTGTCGATAAAGAAGGAATGATGATATCTGCAACTAATACATTGAGCAACTTTTTCGGAACAGGAGAATATACGGATGGTTACTTTATCAATAATGCCATTGAATATCAATTTAGCACTAAAAAAGATTCACCAAACCGTTATGAACCTAATAAGCGCCCAAGAAGTTCTACTACTCCGACAATTTTGATCAATGGAGAAAGAGCTATTGGGATTGGAAGCCCTGGGGGAGCAAGAATTCCGTCTGTAATGGCACAAGTGTTAGCCAGACATTTTTATCTGGATGAATCACTTGAAGAGGCTGTGAGAGCTAAAAGGTTTTATGGTAAAGGTAAATATCTATATGTAGAAGATGGTTTTCCTGAAGAGGTAAAAGTTGACATGAGAAACCGAGGATATAATGTTCAACCAATGCATATATCCGTCTACTTCGGTGGAATTCAAGCGCTTGAAGTGAACAAAAAAGAAGGTACCATTGATGGAATTGCTGATTCACGACGAGGCGGAACATGGGATGCCAAGGGTAAAAACACTTATAAAGTTCAAAATGGGGATACCCTTTGGAAAGTTGCTAATAAGTATCAAACATCGATGGATAAGATAGTAAATCTAAATAAATTGCAGTCTACTGACCTTTATCCAGGTCAACAATTAAAAATTCCTGGACCGAGTAAAACATACACAGTTGTTTCAGGAGACACAATCTATAAAATGTCACTTAAACTTGATATTCCGATGTCTGAGTTAATACAAGCCAACCCGAAAATTGAAAATCCCCAGTGGATTTATCCAGGCGATAAAATAAATGTTCCATAAAAGGGACAACAAGAATGACTTTTATGGATGATTCTAATAAGAAAAGAATCGCCCAAATTTATAGACCACAATACGGGCGATTGCGCTTTTGTTCTTGCTGAAAGAAGCGGATGATTTATAATAGGGGAATTGAAAGTAACAATAAAGGCAATTGAGTAATTATCAACACGGATTCTGCGTTAAGCTAAATCCGTGTTTTTTTCGTTTTAATGTAAACGTCAAATGGAACATGTGAACCATTTTTTCAATTCGTTTGCTTTTGCATTTGAAGAAAATTTCTATTTTCCTTTGTATCAATTATTTTCAAAAACTTCAGGAGGAGGGAAATCATGCTTAAAATAGCTACCATTTTAATTGCATTTATCTTAGTTTGTCTGCCTATGTTTGATAAATCTGCAATAGCTGAGACTTACATAGTTCAATCAGGAGATAACCTTTCGAAAATTTCCAATAAGTATGAAACATCAGTAGAAAAGATTGTTAATTTGAACAAATTGCTATCTACTGTAATTGAACCAGGTCAATACTTGGAAATTCCTGACACGTATATAGTTAGTGAAGGGGACACGCTTTATAAAATTTCTAATAAACTCGGAGTCTCTATACCTGAGTTATTAGAAGCCAACCCAACAATTGAAAATCCTAATTGGATTTACCCTGAACAAATAATCAATGTTCCAATAAAAAATGAAATGATTTATATGGGAAACCCTAGTAAGAAAAGAATCGCCCTGACTTTTGACGACGGTCCAGAAGATTCTATACCCCGCAAATTTTAGAAATCTTAAAGCAAAAGGGTGTAAAGGCTACCTTTTTTGTGATAGGTGAGAGAGCCAAGAAGTATCCAGAACAATTAAGACAAATTTACAAAAAAGGACATGCTATAGGCAACCACACTTGGGATCACCCGCATTTACCTGAGCTTACGGACCAACAATTTAACAAAAATATACAGTCCACTACCGCAGAAATTGAGAAAATTATAGGGTTCAAACCAGATTTATTCCGACCGCCATATGGAGAAATTGAAGATCGACAGGTAGCAATGCTTAATAAACAAGGCTACCGTTCGATCATGTGGACGGCTGATACAAAGGACTGGAGTGGAGTGTACGCAGAAGAAATTGTATCAAGAGTGAAGCAAGACACTAGACCTGGAGTTATCGTCCTTCAACATAACTATCATGCATCCGGGCAATTTGAAACTGTTAAGGCATTGCCTCAAATCATTGACGAATTACGTGCACAGGGCTATGAGTTTGTTACCGTCCCAACACTCTTAGGTAATTAGAAATAAAGAATTCGGGGTGTTGTTTTGTGTAGTTATTTTTTGTTTTATAAAGAGTAAAGATTTTTTTACACGGTCCAGAATCAAACTAATAATGTGTTGAAAATCTTTAGTGTTTTTCAAAAGGCATAATTTAAGAGAGGGACTAAAAGCATCAAAAAAGGAGTAGCTCAACAAAAGTTGGCCACTCCTTTTTTGATAATAATTTGATTGTTTCTTTTAAACATTTTTCTGAATAAGAAGATTAATCCAACTACAACTAAGACAGTAATAATACTTCCTGGAAGTCCAAAACTATTTAACATTATGGTTTCTCCTCCTTTTTTATAACCTTAACTATGTGTAATTTTATTTTACAATAAAAGAACATTCCTATTGTGACTTCTTGTTGAACAAACCTGCCCCTATAGTTGAACAAGATAAAGTGTGTTATTCATTATTTGGTTTTATCATTGGTTTTCCATCCTTATCCAATAACGGGGTAATTCCCCCTGCATATCCACTCCAACTAAATAAATAATGAATTCCTGTTTCTTTATCTACTATTATTCTGTTTCCATTAGCCACGCCATTTTCTGTAAGGATTTCTTCAAATCTCTTCTTTAAGCCTTTATTCTTCTCTGAGTCTTTATTAAACATTTTTTCGCCCCCATATTCATTTAAATGTTAACACTATTACTGAAATTTCAAATAACACCTTTTAATACTACGATCTTAGCAGGTAATTATTTCAAAAGTAGTAAAAAAGCAACATTTTTTTTGAAAACAGCCTATTGTATTAACCTGCCCCGTTAGCACAATAAGAAAAGCTGCCTTCAAAGACAACGCTGTTCTTCAGCTAACGCACCTGTTAGTGAAATAAGGTTTAAACTTCTTCTTGATACATTTCTGATTTTATCGGCTTTAAATTCGAAGGCATTTTAAACTCCTGAAGGTTTTCTATATGATTTAAAAAACCATCTATATCATCATAATCCATTGACCATTCTTCTACCTCTAACTTTCTTAACTCAACTGTTGGTTTAAATAAAAATTCACAGTGAAGTTGTTCCATACGAGAATACTCGTCTTCTTCATAAACAGTAAATTGACGTACAAAATCAAAATGAAATAGTTCCTCTCCAGTAAAATCATAAATACCACATTGAAATAGAATTTCTTTATCTTCTTCTCCCTCAACTGGTTCTTTACAAAAATCCTTAAATGTTTCCCAAACTTTTTTTATATCATCGGCATCTTCACCAATCTTATCTTTAAGGTAACTTTCAGCATTTTTAACCGTAATCATTCCAACACCTCCGATATTATTATGTAAGTATTCTTATTAAACTAAACTGCCCCGTTAGTGCCATAAGAAAAAGAATTAGGGATACAAAAAATATGAAATAATAACAAACAGAGCCAAAGTAATAGCTATTTTAATCCACTCAAGGAGTGTCTTTATTAATAACTAACTCATGCGTTAGTTCAATTGTCGTTCACTCCTTTCCTAAAATTCATCAGGAGCCCAAGAAGCAATATCGATATCGTCACCAGGGGTCGCAACTATCAGCCAATTATCACCAGTATATCCAGCACCGTCACCTGCTTGCCAACATTCATACATGTTGTGATGCCCGTTTACAAACAAGGTTTGACCAGATTGAAAAACGATAAAAAGGTGCGGAACAGTTTCACCTAATTTAATGTCAACAACTTTTTCTCTCCGTAATTTAAAGACTATATTATATTCATCCTCTTCAGTTAACTCACTCATTTCATCCTCCGAGTTAGGATAATCATTATTTCCTGAAGAAAAAACATTCCATTTTGACTCAATATTTAACCATAAATCATCTGGTTGATTATTAGAATTATTATAATTCATAAATCGAATCAGAATTGCACCTGGTCCAACACCAAATTTTACTCCATCCAATTGACTTCCAATAAACATATGTTTAAGTGCCTTTTCGGAAAAAAATTTTAATTCAATATCCAAAATTAACACACCTTTCTAATAACTTCAATTACTTAACAATTCAACATGGTTCGCATAAATACCCTTGTCTCATTTTATCAACCGTTAATTGAGTTGTGATATTACTAGAATTAATGAGTAAAGAAATCATAGCTTCTTTTTTATGGAGATTTTTAACCTTCTCTGTTAAAGAATTTGATGAATCAACCAAATATACTACTGATTAATTGTACTTCTTTATGTCGTGGTTTTAGCCTAATGTGACATTTTGAATCAATTTTCTTGTTGAACTAAACTGCCCCGTTAGTTCCATAATCGAGTAGGGGGAAAATAAGTGTATTATTTTCGCCCCTCTCACAACACCGTACGTACGGTTCGCGTATACGGCGTTTCAATTTATATCAC